>CAIRYF010000481.1 GCA_903882725.1 uncultured Simplicispira sp. | reverse complement strand
CCTTGCCGATTCGCGCGGTGGCGTTTGAGGCGTGCGGCTGTCTTTTTTGCGGGCATTTGTCTTACATAGGGTGATGGCCTTTGTCGTTTTAATTACTCAAAGTAATCAAAGTAATCAAAAGTTGATTGCACTTCGGGAAACCTGTTGTTTGGGGACCTGTTGGCCTGCTTCTTGACGGGAGTGGTTTGAATCAAAAGCAACTCTTATCAAAGTAAAGCAAAGGCCTCTCGTGCTCAAAAAACATCTTCTGCCGTTTGCGCTGGCAGCGCTGAGTCCAGCGCTGTTTGCCCAGCAACCCCCCAGCGCAGGCAGCCAGCTGCAACAAATTCCGCCGGCACCCATGCCGCAAAAAGCAGCGCCGGTGGTGCGCATTGAACCCAGCGCAGCCGCCACGTCGGCATCAACGCCAGCGGCTGATGCGGTAAAAATCACCGTCAACCGTCTGCAAATAACGGGTGCGCATATTTACTCCGAAGCGCAGTTGTTGGCGCTGACGGGCTTTCAGTCTGGCAGCGAGCTGTCGCTGGACGATCTGCGCGCCATGGCCTTGGCGATTACGCAGCGTTATCGCCGCGACGGCTACTTTGTCGCCCAGGCTTATCTGCCGGCGCAGGAAATCCAAAACGGTGTGGTCACGATGGCTGTGACCGAGGGCCGTTACGGCAAGGTCAACGTGCGCAACCAGAGCCATCTGGCGGATGATGTGGTGCAAAGCCAGTTGAGCGGTATCAAGTCTGGTGACACCGTGGAGATTGCGCCGCTAGAGAGTCGTTTGCTGTTGCTGTCGGATATTGCCGGTGTGCGCATTACTTCGACGCTGGTGCCCGGTGAGGCGTTGGGCACGTCAGACTTGGTGGTTGACGTCGAACCCGGGCCGCTTGTGACGGGCAGCATCGATGCTGACAACGCTGGCAACCGCTACACCGGTGAATACCGCTTGGGTGCCACGGTGAATTTGAACAATGCGGCTGGCCGTGGCGACGTGGCCTCGCTGCGGGTGCTGACCTCGGGCAAGGGTTTGAACTACGCCCGCGCGTCCTACCAGATGCAGTTTGGCAAGGCCACGGCGGGCGTGGCGTACAGCTGGCTGGGCTATGAGTTGGGCAAAGAATTTGGCTACCTCAACGCCAGCGGCAATGCCCGCATCGCCAGCTTGTACGGCAGCTACCCGCTGATGCGCTCGCGCAACACCAACCTGTATGCCGGCTTGGCCTTGGACTACAAGACGTTTGAGGACAAAAACCCCACCGACCTGAGTTTGCAAGTGGCCGAGAAAAAATCGCAAGTGCTGACGGCCAGCCTGCGCGGCGATCACCGTGACCAGTTAGGCGGCGCTGGCCTGAGTAACTATTGGCTGGCTTGGTCAAGCGGCAATGTGGATTTGAAAACCCCCGAATTGCACAGCCGCTATGCGCTGGCGCAAGCCGACGGCCATTTCAACAAGTTGGGCTTTGGCGCTGCGCGGCTGCAAAGCGTGACCGACAGCGTCTCGCTTTACGCCAGTATCAACGGCCAGTTGGCGTCCAAAAATCTGGACGTCTCAGAAAAGATGGAACTGGGTGGGATGTCTGGCGTGCGGGCCTATCCCGCCGGTGAAGCCTATGCCGACCAAGGCTATGTGCTGACGCTGGAAGCGCGCTTGGCACTGCCCACCTTGCAGCAGTTTGCGGGACAGGTGCAGCTGATTGGCTTTGTGGATGTTGGCAGCGTCAAGACGCACAAAAAACCATGGGATACGGGTGACAACAGCCGAACCCTCAGCGGCGCTGGTGTCGGCGTGAATTGGTCAGTGACCAACAGCTTTTTGGTCAGGGCGTTCTACGCCCACAAGCTGGGCAATGAAGAGGCGACCTCGTCGCCTGACAAGTCGGGCCGGTTCTGGATTCAGGCAGTCAAGTATTTCTGACCTGTCCCGCGCACTCCCCACGCATTTTTGAAGAACACGCGAAAGAATTCCATGAACCACATTCACCGCTCCATTTGGAACGAGCAGACCGGCACCTTTGTCGCCGTTGCTGAAAACACCCGCAGCGCGGGCAAGAAAATCTCGTCCTGCACCGCAGGCGCTGGCACGGGTGCCAGCTTCAGGCTGCAAACGCTGGCCGTGTCGCTGATGCTGGCCTGCGGGGCCAGTGCCTACGCCCAGCCTGTGGGCGGCGTGGTCTCGGCCGGCAGCGCCACCATTGGCGGCGCACCTGGCAGCATGACCATCACCCAGACCACGCCCAACGTGGCCATCAATTGGCAAAGTTTTGGCATCAAGGCTGGCGAGTCAGTCCAGTTTGTACAGCCCGCCAGCAGCTCGGTGGCGCTCAACCGCGTGGTGGGCGCTGACCCTTCTGGCATTTTTGGCAGCTTGACGTCCAACGGCAAAGTGTTTCTGGTCAACCCCAATGGCGTTTTATTTGGCCATGGCGCGTCAGTGAATGTGGGTGGACTGGTCGCGTCCACGCTGGCCATCACTGATGCCAACTTTATGGCGAACAACTACAAGTTCTCGGGCGCTGGCGCTGGCACGGTGCTCAACCAAGGTGCCATCCACGCAGCCGACGGCGGCTACGTTGCCCTGCTGGGTGCCAACGTCAGCAACCAAGGCGTAGTGACGGCGCAACTGGGCACGGTAGCGCTGGCCGCGGGCAACGCGGTCACGTTGGATATGGCCGGTGACAAGCTGCTCAACGTCGTGGTCGATCAGGGCGTGGTCAACGCATTGGTAGAAAACGGCGGTCTGCTGCAAGCCGACGGCGGCTTGGTGCTGATGACTACACAAGCCGCAGGCAGTCTGCTGGCCAATGCGGTCAACAACACCGGCGTAGTGCAGGCGCAGACGCTGGTAACGGGCGAAAGCGGCAGCATCCAACTGCTGGGCGGCATGGCAAACGGCACGCTGCACGTGGCCGGCACGTTGGACGCCTCAGCACCGGCAGGCGGTAACGGCGGTTTTGTTGAAACATCGGCGGCCCAAGTCAAGATCGCCAACGGCGTGCAAGTCACCACCGCAGCGGCGCAGGGCAAAACGGGTACCTGGTTGATTGACCCGCCAGACTTCACCATTGGCGTTGGCGGCGACATCGAAGGCGCTGCGCTAGAAACCAGTTTGTTAACCAGTAACGTCACCATTTTGAGCAACAACGGCAGTGGCGGCGCTGGCAATGGCGACATCCACGTCAACCAGGCCGTCACTTGGGCTGCACCGACTACCTTGACGCTGGATGCCGTGCGCGATGTCAACGTCAAGCAGGCCATGACGGGCACCAACGGCAGCTTGGTGGCCAAAGCGGGCCGCGATGTCAATGTCGACGCCGCCATCACAACGACCACTGGCCACCTGAGCTTTCAAGCCATCAACGATGTCAACGTGAATGCAGCGACAACGATCACTACCGGTAACCTGACAGCGGTGGCGGGCAAAAATGTCAATATCAACGCCGCCATGACAGTGACCACCGGCAATATGGTGCTGCGTGCCGACAACGACGGCACTGGCCCCGGTGCGACCGCCGGCACCGTGTCGATTAACTGTGGTCCCAACTGCCTGACCATTGGCACCGGCCAACTTAGCATTCGCTTTAATCCGGTGACATATGCCAGCACGGGCAGCGAAATCAGTGCTTATCAGCTCAATTTGACGGGCGGCGGAACACTGGATGCAAAAGCCTGGGTGTTCGGCAAGGGCGACAACAAAATCTACGACGGCACCACGACGGCCACTGTCGGCGGCTTCAAGCCTGATGCGGGCGGCGTGGTACCCACTGCCACATTGGGCGCGGTCAGCAATGCCAATTTCGACACCAAGCACGTTGGTACGAACAAGCTGATCACGTATGAAAGCACTTTCAGCAATGCTGTTTTCGACCTGTTTGCGCCGGCCGCAATGGCAGCGGGAACCTATGTCACGCGCGCCGATATTTTGGTGCGGCCACTGACGGTCAACGCAGTCACGGATACCCGCGTCTACAACGGCACCACCAGCTCGGTAGGGGTACCCACAGTGGTTGACCTGCAGCCGGGCGACACCTTGACCGGTACGCTGACCCAAGCCTATGCCAGCAAGAACGTCATGGGCACCAATGGCAGCACCTTGGTTGCCAATGGCCCCTACGCCGTGGCCGATGGTAACGGCGGCAACAACTACACCGTGACCGTGAACACGGCACCGGGCACGATCACGCCGGCACCGTTGACCTTGAAGGCCAACGACGCGACCAAGACCTACGGCACCACATTCGCGCCGGCCGGCTCGGCCTTCACCACACCGGTGGTACCGGTGGCTGGTGAAACCGTGACCAGCGTGGTGGAAACCAGCACCGGTTCGGCACCCACTGCCAGTGTGGCGGGCGGCGCTTATCCCATCGTGATCACACCCGGCAGCGCCACGGGTGCCAACGGTTTTGTGGCCACGAACTACACCATCACCTACCTTCCCGGTGCGTTGTCGGTGCTTGCCAAAGCACTGACCGGCAGCATCACGGCGAGTGACAAGGTGTATGACGCCACCACGGCCGCCACGATCACTGCCCGCACGCTAGTGGGCGTGGTGGGCAGTGACGCGGTGACCTATACCGGCGGCACGGGAGCTTTTGACACAGCCGCTGTAGGCACGGGCAAAACCGTGACAGGAACCGGGCTTGGCTTGTCGGGCGCTGATGCGGGCAACTACACAGTCAACACGACAGCAACGACAACGGCAGCCATCACTGCCGTCGTGACCCCTCCAGTGGAGCCGCCAGTTGTTGTGCCACCCGTCGTTCCACCGGTTGTTGTCCCGCCCGTCGTTCCACCGGTTGTTATCCCGCCCGTCGTTCCGCCGGTTGTTGTCCCACCCGTCGTTCCGCCAGTGAATCCGCCGGTTGAGCCTCCAGTCGTGCTTCCGCCTGTGTGGATACCGCCGACACCGCCTGTGGTTACGCCTCCTGGCTACGTTTTGACAGTGGTGACGCCATCGACGCCGCCGTCTGTTTTGGTGGTCGAGACGCCGCCGGTGGTTGTGCCCGCAGTGGTGCCGGTTGAAAAGCTGCCTGCGCCATACCAAGCGCCAGTGCGCCAGCCCAAGCCAGAACGCAACTAAGAAAGCAGCGATGCAAAGCCCTGAAAAAATACCGGCCCGCATGATCCGACAAATTTTTCAGGGCCTGCTGGCTGCAGGATTGGTGTGTACCCCAGCGCACGCATCACATGATGCTGGGCTCTTGCCCGCGCCCACTGTGCTGGGCAAAAACCCCAAGCGCGCCAACTTTGAACAGGCCAAAGCCTCCCAAGAAGCCCAGCACGTGGCCGATTGGGTGCTCGATTCGGGCGACAACCTCAACAAGCCTTTTGTTATCGTGGACAAGCGCGAGGCCCAAGTCTTCGTGTTCGATGCACAGGGATTGCTGCGCGGGGCATCTTCCGCCCTGCTCGGACTGGCCATAGGTGATCACTCTGTGCCTGGCATCGGCACCAAGAAGCTGTCGGCCATTCGGCCCGAGGAGCGCACCACGCCGGCTGGACGGTTTGTAGCCCACTTAGACAAAAGCCTCAAAGGGGAAGAAATTTTGTGGGTGGACTACGACACGGCCATCTCTATGCACCGCGTCGTCACCAGTAATGCCAAAGAGCATCGCGCCCAAAGGCTGGCCAGTTCGTCGCCCGCCGAGCGCCGAATTTCTTATGGCTGCATCAACCTGCCGGTGAAGTTTTATGAAAACGTGCTCAGTCCCGCCTTTACCGGCACGGACGGCATTGTGTATGTGCTGCCCGAAACCCGTTTGGCCCGCGAAGTCTTCGGTTCCTACGATTAATAGAGCCAAATAGGGCTCTAGCCCTTTACTGATAAGCGCTAGTTGCTATCAAAATTTTAGTGCTGCTTATCGCGCCGTGCAATGCGCAGCAGGTGCGTGACGGCACCGCGGTGGTATTTGCAGTTGTACAAATGCCAAAAGCGAATCAGCCACATGGCACCGGCCACCACCACGCCAAACACAGTGATAGCGCCAAACACCGACAGCCCCAGTTTGAGCGACAGGCTGTAGAGCAAGCCCAGACCCAAAATGGCCGCCTGCTCGTTGAAGTTTTGCACCGCAATCGAGCGCCCCGCGCCCATCAGGTTGTGGCCGCGGTGCTGTAGCAGCGCGTTCATCGGCACCACCAAATAGCCGCCCAGCCCACCCAGCACAATCAAAAACGGCACTGCCACCCAAATGCTGTTGATAAATACCATCAGCACCAGCAGCACGCCCATGGCAATGCCCAGCGGAATCACGCGCGTGGCAATGTCCAGGCGCATCCGCATCGAGGCCAAAATGGCACCCGCTGCGGTGCCAATCGCCACCACGCCAGTCAGTGCCGAGGCTTGCGTGGTGTTGTAGCCCAGCGCCACACCGGCCCAGGCCAGCACGATGAATTTGAGGTTGCCCCCTGCGCCCCAAAACAGGGTGGTGGTGGACAGCGAAATCTGCCCCAGCTTGTCACTCCACAGGCGGCAGTTGCAGGTCCAAAAATCGGGCAGCAGCGCCAGCGCATTGCCCAGCACGCTGCAACTGCTGTCGTGGCGCAGCGGGCGCATTTCTACGCCGGTGAGCGGAATGCGCAGGTTGAACCAAGCGGCCACCACGTACACCGCAATCAAGGTGGCAATCGCCGCTTGGGCGGGGGTGTTGATGCCGGTGTCGAACCATGGAATATCGATGGACAGCAGCGGCTGCGACAGCAGCGGCCCGACCAATTGCCCGCCCAGCAGCACGCCCAAAATGATCGAGGCGATGGTCAGCCCCTCGATCCAGCCATTGGCTTTGACCAATTGCGAGGCCGGTAGCAGCTCGGTCAGGATGCCGTATTTGGCGGGCGAATAAGCGGCAGCGCCCAGGCCGACGATGGCGTAGGCCATCAAAGGGTGCGCGCCAAACAGCATCATCAAGCAGCCGCCAATTTTGATGGCGTTGCTGATCAGCATGACGCGCCCCTTGGGCAGGGCGTCGGCAAAAGCACCAACAAACGGTGCCAGCAGCACATAAAACAGCGCAAACATCGGCACCAAAGCGGCGCTTTGCCAATCGGGGGCACCACTGGAGATCAGCAGTTGTACCGCAGCGACAAACAGCGCGTTGTCGGCCAGCGAGCTGAAAAACTGCGCCGACATGATGGTAAAAAATCCGCGCTTCATCGCATGACTAAACGGTCATCCTGGGCTTGGATGAACTGATAAATGTGGAGCCTTGAAGGGCTATCGTGGCGTGATTGGCGGTTATATCACGCGCTCTGCACGCGCCAGTGCCAGAATTGCGCCTTCTTATTTGCGTGCTCGCCCTCGCTTCACTTTGCTCTCCTGCCATGCCGCGTCCCATCCGTGCCTTGATTCATACCAGCGCTTTGCAACACAACTTGGCCCGCGTGCGCCGCGCCGCGCCCGATGCGCAGGTCTGGGCGGTGGTCAAAGCCAACGCCTACGGCCACGGCGTTGAGCGCGTGTTGGATGGTCTGCGCGGCGCTGACGGCTTTGCCATGCTGGACTTGCAAGAGGCGCAAAGTCTGCGCCACCTCGGCTGGCGCGGCCCGCTGCTGCTGCTGGAGGGTGTGTTTGAGGCGCGCGATTTAGAGTTGTGCTCGCGCCTGGGGCTGTGGCACACCATCCACTGCGACGAGCAAATTGATATGTTGGCGGCGCACAAAACGCAGCTAGGCCACCGCGTCTTTTTGAAGATGAACTCCGGCATGAACCGCTTGGGTTTTACGCCGCAGCGCTTTCGCAGCGCTTGGGCGCGGCTCAACGCATTGCCGCAGGTCGATGAAATTTCGTTTATCACCCATTTTTCTGACGCTGACGGCGCGCGCGGTATTGCCCACCAAGTCGCCGTCTTTGACGCCGCCACGCAAGACCTGCCCGGCGAGCGCAGCCTGTGCAACAGCGCCGGCGTGCTGCGTTATGCGGGTGCATCCGTGCCCAGCAGCCCGGCAGCCGACTGGGTGCGCGCTGGCATCGTGTTGTACGGCAGCGCTCCTGACCATCCTGAGCACAGCAGCGCCGATTGGGGTCTGCAACCCGCCATGACGTTGACCACGCGCTTGGTTGCGCTGCAGCAATTGCAAGCGGGCGACAGCGTTGGCTACGGCTCCTGCTTCACTGCCGATCAGTTGACCACCATCGGCGTTGCAGCCTGCGGTTATGCCGACGGCTATCCGCGCCACGCCGGCACCGGCACGCCCGTGCTGGTCAACGGCATCCGCACGCGGCTGGTGGGTCGTGTCAGCATGGACTTGGTGACGGTGGACTTGAATCCGGTGATAGCCGCTGGCATCGAGGTCGGCTTTGGCAGCGAAGTCACGCTGTGGGGCCGCGCCGACAACGGCGCGGTGCTGGCGATTGATGACGTCGCGCAAGCGGCGGGCACTGTCGGCTACGAGCTGATGTGCGCCGTAGCGCCGCGCGTGCCAGCGATGGTGGTTTGAGGGGGGCACCTTTGCTATTGGAATCAATCACTGCCCAGCCACTTCAGCCCCGGCGGCAGGGCTTCGCCAAAGCTGCGGCGCTGGTCGGCTTCGTCTAACTGCACAGCGGTTTGCACCATTGCCGCCCAGCTGGCCGGGGCTTTGCTGGCCGTTAGGCGGCGGGCGACTTGTTCGCGCAGTTCGGGCGCTAGGTCGCGGCTGCGGTCGCCGCTCATGCGGGCGATTTGGGCGGCGGCGAAGGCGGCTGGTTCGACAGCTTTCCAGTCCAGCGCCAGCAGAGCTTGCAGCCATTGGCTGGCAATCTCGGTGGGCACCACGGTGTGGGCGCTGCCGTACAGCGGCACACGCGCACCAAGCCGCCCCAGCGCCCACCAGGTTTGCGGGTTCTCGTCCGGGCGTTGCAGACGCTCCATCACCCAGCGGCCGGTTTCTGCGCGGTGCTGGCCGGGCAGTTGCTCCAGCAGCGCGGCCAGTCGCACCATGTCGTCGTAGCTGCCTTGCACCGGGTGGTGCGCGCGTTTGCCAGCGTCGGTGTCTTCCAAGTGACCGGCCAAGGTTTCCAAAATTTGCAGCTGCTGCGCTTCGTTCAAGCCGCCAGCGGCGCGGCGCCATAGCGTCCACCACTCTGACCAGTTGCGGCTTTCGGCGGTGTATTGGATGCCTTGGGCAAACAGCGGCCAGATTTGCTCGATGCGCCAAGCATCCAGCGGCGTGCCCATGCCGGGGCGCAGGCAGTAGCCAGCCAAGTTGAGCCAGACGCGCTCGTGCTCGGCGCTGCGCCGACGCCGGCGTGCGCGCGCCCACAGGGCGTCAAACAGCGTGCGCAGCAGCGCCAGGCTCCATGTGTCGCGCGCACCCAGTAGGCGCTCTAGCGTGCTGCGCAGCTGGCGCACTTCTTTGGCGGTGACGGGATGCTGGGGGGTGGCGGTGCCAAAGACGCGCTCAATCAGGTCGATGGCTTGGGTCAAGCGGGGATGGGCGGCGCTGTTCTCTGCGCTGTCCTCTGCGCTGGCGCTGTCGACCGTGTTACTGCCTTGGGCATGGCGGCGCACTTGAAACGCCAGCAGCCAGCGCTGCGCCGCGCCATCAGCGCTGCCATTGGCGTCGGCGTGGGTGCAGTGCATTTCCAGCGTGCCGACTTCGGTCATGGTGGCGCTCAGTTGCACGGTGACGCTGCTGCGGCGCTGGCCGGAGATGGCGGGCAGCACGGTTTCCAGCGGCGGCAGATAGACGAAGGCGGCGGCGTTGCTGTCTTCGCTGTCGTTAGCGTTGTTGCTGGTGTGGGGTGCGGGCAAGTCGATGACATCGCCCGCTTGCCACGGCGTGTTGGCAGCGGACGCCACCAAATGAAAGCGCACTGCCTGTCCCAAGCGCAGAGCAAAGCTGTGGCCGTGCAGCGGCACTTCGATGGCGGTGTCGGTGCCGCGCGGCAGCACGCAAATGGCGCGGGCGGAAGTTTTGCCAGCGGCGTCTTTTTTGCCGCCCTCCAGCAGCAAAAAATAGCTGCGCGCCGCGCCGCCGCCAATACCACTGCCCAGTTGCGGCGCGCGCCCGGCCCGCACCAAGGCATAAGCGACAGCACCACGCGCTACGGCGGTATCGGGGTCGCTGTGCTGCAGCACGCGCACCGGGGCACCACGCCACTGTGTCAGCACCTGCTCCAGCCGCCGCGCCAGCGCTGGGGCGCGAAAGACGCCGCCGTTGAGCAGCAAGGTGTCGGGCACCGTTAGTTCTGTGTTGGCTGCGCTGCTGTGGCGCTGCAAAAAAGCGGCGAGGTGGCGCGTGATGGCAGCGTCTGCCGGGTAGGGCAAGCCCAGTTCGACCAATCCACCGCTGCGCCGCTGTGGGCGCACGTCGGCACCCTCTTGCGGCATAAAGCCATCGACCACCAAGCGTTCCACCTCGGTGCGCGTTAGCGTGACCGAACGTGCGCCGCCAATCAGTTGCGCCCCGCCGCCCAGCAGGGTGATGTTGGTGTGCGCTGGCGCATCAGCGCCCAGCAGCAGTTCTTTGGCGCTGCGGCAGCGCTGCACCAGTTGGGCAAAACGCGCGGCTGTCAGGCGCGTGCTGCGCTCCTGCTTGTCTGGCTGGCCCAGCGTGCGTTCGACGTGGTGGGCCAGCGCCAAGTCCATGTTGTCGCCGCCGAGCATCAAATGCTCGCCGACGCCGATGCGGGTCAGGCGCGGCAGGGCGTTGGCTGTTGGTCTGTCGTGTTCGACCTGAATCAGCGTCAGGTCGGTAGTGCCGCCGCCGACGTCACAGACCAGTACCTGAGTGACGCCGTGCAGTTGCGCGGCCAGTTGCTGGCGCTGGCAAAACAACCAGTCGTGAAAGGCCGCTTGCGGCTCTTCCAGCAGGCGCAGGGTGGCCAAACCGGCATCGCGTGCGGCTTGCAGCGTCAGGGCGCGCGCGCCTTCGTCAAACGAGGCGGGCACCGTCAGCACGATGTCTTGTTGCGCCAGTGGTGCCTTTGGAAAGCGGGCATTCCATGCCGCGTGGACATGGGCCAGATAGCTGGCGCTGGCGGCGACGGGCGATATTTTGGCCACATCGCTCTCTGCACCCCACGGCAGGATGGCGGCGCTGCGATCGACGCCGGGGTGCGACAGCCAGCTTTTGGCGCTGCTGACCAAGCGGCCCGGCACTTGCGCGCCCAAGTCGCGGGCGTAGCGGCCCAAGACCGCTGCATCCGCCGCACTGGACGCTTGCCACGGCAGCACCACATCAGCGGCGTTGAGCTCACCCCGCGCGGGGTGGTAGCGCACAGATGGCAGCAGCGCTGGCGCAGCCACTTCGCCGGGGCCAATCAGCTGGTCTATCGGCAGCAGGTGGATGCTGTTGCCACGGTCACCACTGTCGGCATAAGCGACGACAGTGTGGCTGGTGCCCAGGTCGATGCCGACGGTGTAGCGCGCGGCGGGGGTCGGCATCGGGCGGCTCATGCCTGTGCGGGGGTGGCGCCGTGGCGCGTGTCCAGCGCAACCTTCCAGCGCTCGTTGCCGGGTTGGCCTTGGGCGTTGATGGGCAGGGCTTGAAGCTCTAGCGTGCCGGTGGTGGTGATGTGGGCGTGCAGTTGCACGCGCACCACTTCGCCAACGGCGCGCCCTTGGGTGGGCAGGGTGGCTTGGATTTCTTGCAGCTCGTGCAGTTCGTCGGCGCTCCAAAAATCCAGCAGGGTGCCCACTTGGTCTTGACGGCGCACGGAGGAGCCAAAGAAACGCAAGCGCACCGGCTCGCCCACCACCAAGCCAAATTCTTGACCCGGCAGACCGACATCGGTGCCTTCTTCCATGCCAAACGGTGCCAAGCACAGCGCTTGAATCGGTGGCTCCATGCCCGGAATGGCCGGCATCGATGAATCTACCGCCACGTAATACGACTGCGCCGTGCCGCCGCGAATGCGCACGCCCCGGCCCCGGCGCACGTAGCCGTAATAGGCTGCGCCGCGCGCTACTGCCAAGTCCAAATCAGCGCCGTTGAGCAAGCGTGCCGGTGCTGCGCCTTCTGCCGCCAGCCAGCCGTTGAGCACCGATTGCAGGCGCTGGGCAATTTGTCCCGACTTGAGCACGCCGCCGTTGAACAGCACCGCCGTCGGGTGCAAAAAGCTGGCTGCGTTGGCGTTGGCCGTGGGGGCGTGGTTGACGAAGCCGGTCTGCATTTTTAGCTCGGCGGTGGCACCCACTTGGCGCGTCAAGAAGGCGGCCAAGTGGCGGGTGACGGCGCCATCTTGCGCATACGGCAGGCCCAGCTGCGTCAGTGCGCCACGGGCGCGGTTGAGGGGCTGGTCGGACACGGCGGCAGGCGGAAAGAAGCCTTCCAGCAGTGTGGCTTCCAGCTCGGCGCGGGTGACTTCGGTGCGGATGGCACCACCAATCAGCTTGGCGCCCCGGCTGGGCACCACCACCGGCACGCTGTCCACGCTGGCGTCACCCAGCAGGGTTTCTTTGGCGCTGCGGCAGGCGTGGGCCAGCGCGCGGGTTTGCCATGGGTTGAGTTGTTTGCCCTGTTGGGCCAATTTGCGCGCGGTGCCATAGGCCAGCGCCAAGTCCATGTTGTCGCCGCCGAGCAAGATGTGTTCACCGACGGCGATGCGTTGCAACTCCAAGTTGCCGTCTTGCTCCAGCACAGCAATCAGCGACAAGTCGGTGGTGCCGCCGCCCACGTCCACCACCAGCAGCACGTCGCCGCTGCGCACTTCTTTGCGCCATGCGCCGTTGCTGCGTTCAATCCAGCTGTACAGCGCCGCTTGCGGCTCTTCCAGCAGCGTGAGCTGTGCCAGACCAGCGGCCTGCGCCGCTTGCGCCGTCAGTTCGCGCGCCGCTGGGTCGAACGAGGCCGGAATGGTGACCGTGACGTCTTGCGCCGCCAGCGGCGCGTCCGGGTGCTGCGCGTCCCACGCAGCGCGCAGGTGGCTGAGGTAGCGTGTCGAGGCCTCCAGCGGCGAGATGCGCGCCACTTCGGGCGGTGCTTCGGCGGGCAGCAGGTTGCTGCGCCGGTCAACGCCGGGGTGGCACAGCCAGCTTTTGGCGCTGGAGACGAGGCGAATGGGTGTTGCCGCCCCGCGCGTGCGCGCAAATTCGCCGACGGCAAAGTCTTGGTCAGCGGTCCACGGCAGTGCCAAGTCGCCAGGGGCGAGTTCGCTCTCGTGCGGCAGGTAGATAAACGACGGCAGCAGCTGCGCGCTTTCCACACTGCCGGGGCTGGTCAGCTGCGGCACGGCCAGCACGCCTTGCACGGTGTTTTCGCCATCGCTGGCGTGGGTGTCTAGCCACGACAGCGCGCAGTGCGTGGTGCCCAGGTCAATGCCGATGGTGTAGCGGGCGCTGGATGGGGTGGTGTTCACAGTTCGACCTCCGCTTGGGCCAATACGCTGGCGTCGTGGCTGGGGGCCAATTGCGGCAGCCGAGTGGCGCTGGCACGCCAGCCGCGGTGCGCCAGCGTGCCGGTAAACGGCGCTTGGCCGACGACGTTGCCGGTGACGCGGGTGGCGGCGGCGTCAAAGCCTGCTGGCAGCGTCAGGCGCTGGCCTTCGCTTTCGCTGCGCACGGCGGTCAGCGTGAAATGTTCGCGCAGCACTTTGCGGCAGCCTTCGTGAACCACGCGGCTGGCAGCGCCAATGTCGGCGTCGCTGTAGGCGGCGATGTCTTCTTCGACAAAGTCGATAAAGCGCGCCTCGCGTTGCAGCAGGCCCAGCAGTTGCAGCGCGGCGGTGTCGGGGGCCAGTTGCAGCATGGGAGCTGGAGCTGGAGCTGGCGGCGGCGGCGGCGGTGCTGGTGTTGGTGCTGCGGGCGCGGGCGCAGGCTGCGGCGCTTTGGGCCAGCCGCCTTCAGTGCGCAGGCGCGAGACGTCAGCGGCAAAACTTGGGCTGGCGACGATGGCAAAAAAGCTGCTCACCGCCAAGGCAATGCGGCGCATCAAGGAGGGAGGGGTGGAGTTCATGGCAGGGTGTGGTGGTGAGGGCAGAAATATCGGCAGCCCGGCGCAAAGGCGGATGCGGCGCAGTTTGCGCCAAAGGATGGCAATGGTATCGAAACCTATCGAAACCGCTGGGCGCGGGTGTGTCGGCAGGCAGGTGTCAGAATGCTATTTTAATCATAGCTGCTAACGCAATATGAGTAAGGGCTAGAGGCCTTTTTGGCTTGAAATTGCACGCTTGTTAAGCTGCACCTTTGTTTTTTTTCTCGCCCACTGCGCTTTTTCCGATGCCCCAATTTGCCGCCAACTTGACGCTGATGTACACCGAGCTGCCGTTTTTGCAGCGCTTTGCCGCAGCGGCGGCAGACGGTTTTACAGCGGTGGAATACCTGTTTCCCTACGCCTACCTACCCGCCGAACTGGCGGCGCGTTTGCAAGGCAACGGCTTGCAGCAGGTGCTGTTTAACGCGCCAGCAGCAGGCATGGACTTGACGGCGATGGCCGCAGCATGGGACGCGGGCGAGCGCGGTACGGCGGCGTTGCCGGCGCGGGTGGCAGAGTTTCGCGCGGGCGTTTTGCAGGCGCTGGATTATGCGCAGGCGCTGGCCTGTCCGCGCGTTCACTTGATGTCGGGCGTGGCCCCGGCGGGTGCGGCGCACGCAGTGCTGACGCAGCAGTGCATAGCCAACTTGCGCTGGGCGGCCGAGGCAGCGGCGCAGTGCGGCTGCGAGGTGCTCATTGAGCCCATCAACCAGCGCGATATGCCGGGCTACTTTTTGCGCAGCCAAGCGCAGGCCCATGCGCTGCTGGATGCAGTGCAAGCGCCCAACTTGAAGGTGCTGATGGATCTGTACCACTGCCAAATTGCCGAAGGCGACGTGGCGGCCAAGCTGCGCCACTACCTGCCCAGCGGGCGCATTGGCCATATCCAAATTGCGGGGGTGCCCGAGCGCCATGAGCCAGACCGGGGCGAATTGCATTACCCGTATCTGTTTGGCGTGCTCGATGCCTTGGACTATGGCGGCTGGGTTGGCTGCGAGTACCGCCCAGCGGCTGGGACGTCGGCGGGCTTAACGTGGCTGGCGGTACGCAGGACTGCGTAAGGGATTTTGTCGATTGATTGTGGGAGGGTTTTCCATAAAGTGGAATCCAGCGTGCGCGCGGCTTTTTGTGCTGGTGTCGTGTTGCACATGACCACTTTTTGGAGATTTTTGTATGGCCACATCTGCTGCCCTGAACCGTTCTGTGGCCCGCCGCGTGACTTTGTTGGCGATTGCTTTGGTAGCGCTGGTGCTGGTGCTGGTGGGCACGGCCATGTGGTGGCTGACCGATCGCAACACGCGTGCCCAAGTGGTGCGCAGCGTGGGCGACACGGCGCAGAGCGTGGCGCAGTCGCTGGACGCCGCTGACGCCACCAACCGTGAGCTGGTGCAGCGCACCATGAAGGGCTTTCAGCGCGAGTTTGATGCGTCGATGCAGCTCAACGAATCGACCGGTGAGTTGTCGAGCTATGGCGCGCCGGTCAACGGCGACACCACCGCAGTCGATAAATTTGCCCAAGAAACCGGTGGCATTGCCAGCGTGTTTGCCAAAAAAGGCAACGACTTTGTCACCATCACCACTTCTATCAAAAACGCCCAAGGCGAGCGCCAGCAGGGTGTCGTGCTGGAGCACACCAGCCCCGCCTATGCGCAAGCGCAAAAGGGCCAGCCCTACACCGGGCGCACGGTGGTCAATGGCAAGCCATACATGGGCTATATGCTGCCGGTAAAGAATGCGGGCGGTCAGGTGGTGGCGCTTTTGTATATCGGCAACGACATCAGCGTGTTTGAAGGAATGCTGGAAAAGCAGGTTGCACAAACCCACTTTTTTGAGCACGGCGGTGTGTACGTGATCGACCCGCGCCAGTCGCTGGCCGAGGCGGTGTTTGTTGCACACCCCACTGCACGCGGCAAAAAAGTGCTGGAGGCGTACCCGCAAGCGCAGGCATTTTTGACGGCGCTGGTCGCTGACTCGGACGGCTTGGTGCGCGATGCCGTGCAGGTGCGCAGCAGCGACGCCATCGACCCGTGGGCGCTGGTGCGCAAGACCCAAGGCAGCGGCTGGTGGGTGGTGGCCGAAGTGCCCAACGGCGAAGCCATGGCCAGCCAGCAGCAAATTACGCTGGCGGTGTGGGGGCTGCTGGCCTTGGCGGTGGTGGCCTTGGCCGTGGGGCTGTTTGTGGTGCTGCGCCGCAGTATCAGCCAGCCACTGCAAGAGCTGACCCAGGCCATCATGCAAGTGGCCCAGGGCGATTTGACCGAAGCGTTTTGCACCACACGCCAAGATGAACTTGGCGCGCTGGTGCGCGAAGTCGAAGGGATGCGCCGGCACTACGTACACACGCTGGGCCAAGTGCGTACCGCCGTGGACAGCATCACCACGGCCAGCGCCGAGATTGCCTCGGGCAACTACGACCTGTCCAGTCGCACCGAGCAAACCGCCAGCAGCTTGCAGCAAACCGCGCAAAGCATGGAGCAGCTGACCGCCACCGTGCGCCAATCGGCTGATGCGGCGCGCCAGGCCAATCAGCTGGCCACGTCAGCCGCCGAAGTGGCTGCGCGCGGCGGCCAAGTGGTGGGCCAAGTGGTGCAGACCATGGGCGAGATCAACCACAGCTCACGCAAAATTGCCGACATCATTGGCGTGATTGATTCGATTGCGTTTCAAACCAACATCTTGGCGCTCAACGCTGCGGTCGAAGCTGCCCGCGCGGGTGAACAAGGGCGTGGCTTTGCCGTGGTTGCCAGCGAGGTGCGCTCACTGGCCGGGCGCAGCGCCGAGGCGGCGCGCGAGATTAAAGCGCTGATCGGCTCGTCGGTCGAAAAGGTCGAATCGGGTGCGCGCCAAGTGCAAGACGCTGGCACCACCATGAATGAGATCGTTGGATCGGTGCAGCGTGTGGGCGACATCATTGGCGAGATCACTTCGGCTGCGGTCGAGCAGTCGGACGGCATCGGCCAAGTCAACATCGCCATCAGCGAGCTGGACCAAATGACGCAGCAAAATGCCGCCTTGGTTGAGCAGTCCACCGCTGCCAGCCTGAGCCTGAGCGATCAATCGCAGCGCTTGGGCCGGGCGGTGGATATGTTTCGCCTGCCGCCATCTGGGCCGTTGTTGGCTTTGGCGCATTAAGCCCCCTGGCCAGAGTCTTGGGCCTTTGCTGGCTCAGGCGTCCAGCGTTGGATAGTCGGTGTAGCCCGCTGCGCCACCGCCATAGAAGGTATTGCGGTCGGGCGTGTTCAGTGGCGCTTTGCGTTGCAGGCGCGCTACCAGGTCGGGGTTGGCAATGTAGGGTCGGCCAAAGGCGACGATGTCAGCGCCTTGGGCCACGTCGGCCACGGCTTGCTCGGCCAGGGCGGCGTCGTAGGCGTTGTTGACCATCCAAGCGCCTTGGCCGCCGGCTGCGCGGTACAGGGTTTTGAGATGGGCGTAGTCAAATGGCTGCTCGGGCAGCTCGCGCGCGCCGCCGGTAGCGCCTTCGATGACGTGGACGTAGGCCAAGCCCAGCGGGCCGATTTGGTGCATCAGGTAGTCAAACAGTTTTTGCGGGTTTTCGTCGGCAATGTCGTTGGCGGGCGTGACGGGCGAGATGCGCAGACCGGTGCGGCCGGCGCCGATTTCGTCGGTGATGGCGCGCACCACTTCCAGCAGCAAACGGGTGCGGTTTTTCAGATTGCCGCCGTAATCGTCAGTGCGTTGGTTGGCACCGGTTTTCATGAACTGCTCTAGCAAATAGCCGTTGGCGGCATGGATTTCAACGCCGTCAAAACCGCAAGCGATGGCGTTGCGCGCCGCGTGGCGGTAGTCCTGCACGATGGCGGGCAGCTCGGCAGCATCCAGCGCGCGCGGCATCGAAGTGTCGGCAAAAGTTGGCACGCCCTTGTCGATCAGCACGGTTTTGGTCTGCGCCCGAATTGCCGAAGGGGCCACCGGCGCTTGGTTGTCCGGCTGCAAGCTGGTGTGCGAGACACGGCCCACGTGCCACAGCTGCACGACGATTTTGCCGTCGGCTTTATGTACCGCCTCGGTCACCTGTTTCCAGCCGTCGAGCTGCTCGGTGCTGTACAGGCCGGGCACGTCGGCGTAGCCCTGCGCTTGCGGGCTGATGGCGGTGGCTTCGGTGATCAGCAGGCCAGCGCTGGCACGCTGGGCGTAGTACTGCGCCATCAACGGCGTTGGGATGGCTCCTGGCGCGCGGTTGCGCGTCAAAGGTGCCATGGCAATGCGGTTGGCCAGTTGCAGGCTACCGGCTTGGACGGGGTCGAATAAGGTGGTCATGGGAAGACAATCTTTCGCAAAAACAAAGTGGCACTGTAGGTGCGGGCGTTGGCAGTGAAGTCAAGCGGCAGGGATAATTGATATAAAAATAATAGCTACCAGCGCTTGCTGCATAAGCGTTTGCTGTCCATTGCTGTCTATTGTTGTTTGTTGCTGTATTGCGCTATCCGGGTTGTGTCAGCGCTTCTAGCTGCGCCAAGAAAATCATCGCATGGCTGCGCTGCTCGCCACACATCGCTGGCTCGGGCTGCAAACTGGCGCAAACGGCAGGGCGCTCGGGCTGACCAAAAATAAGGCAGCGCTCGTCTGGGCCTAGTTGCACGCAGCGCACGCCAGCGGGTTTGCCGTGCGGCATTCCCGGAATGGCGCTGGAGATAGATGGTGCCGTGCAGCAGGCACCGCAGCCCGCTCGGCAATCCATTGACGCTATTAAAATCATAGCTGTAAGCGCTTGCTGGATAAGGGCTTGAGGCACATTTTGTTCAAAATTTGCAAAATCATGCTTTGGATTGAAGCACACGGGGCATCAGGCTGGTGATTCATTGCTGTTTTGCTGGTGTTGCATGTGGAACAAGGTGGGCTTTGCTACCCACATAAACACACCACTGGCACAATTGGCCTTATGAATTCTTACCCCGTTGGTTGGCCGTTTTGGAAAATAGCCGCGCGCGCAGGCGTGGCGGTGCGCATCCACGTCCACGTCATCCGCGACGAGGAGGCAGGGGTGTACGTGGCGTGCGACTCCAACCTTAAAGGCTTGGTGGCCGAAGCGCCAACGCTGGATGAATTGCGCACCCATATCGATGCCGCTGCCGAAGATTTGCTTTTGCACTATCTGCACCAAGCGCCCGTGCGCCACCCGGTCACACAGCTCACGCTCGATGGCGGCCTGCCTGCATGAACGGATACTACGAACTCATCATCAAAGCCCTGAAAGAACAGGGCTTTTTTCGTATTGAGGGCGGCAAAGGTTCGCACGAAAAATGGACGAATGGCCGACATATCGCCATTGTTCCGTTCAGCACCAAATCGCGCTTTACTGCCAATCAAATTTTGAAAGACGCGGGCAGTAAGCAGCGTTTTTAACCATTGGGGGCGCTGTCTCCTTTGAACGCCTTACTCTGCGCAAAGTGGGAAAATCAGCGCTGTTTTTTGACCATTGGGCCACTGCGCCCCGGAGCGTTGTTTCATGCTGTACCCCCAAGAATTTGATGTCATCGTCGTTGGCGGTGGCCATGCCGGCACCGAGGCGGCGCTGGCCGCTGCGCGCATGGGCTGCCAGACGCTGCTGCTCACGCACAACATCGAGACGCTGGGGCAGATGAGCTGCAACCCGTCGATTGGCGGCATTGGCAAGGGCCATTTGGTCAAAGAGGTCGATGCGCTGGGCGGCGCCATGGCGCTGGCCACGGACGAGGGCGGCATCCAGTTTCGGATTTTG
>CAIRYF010000480.1 GCA_903882725.1 uncultured Simplicispira sp. | reverse complement strand
CAGCCCCACCATCGAGCGTTCTAGGCCATTGAGTGTGCGTGTCACGCTTTTTTCTAGCGCCTGTACCAAATTGATATTGGTGGTGCGTGCGTAATTCCACCCATCATCCCGAATCGTGAATATGGTGTGGACAAACAGCGCGCCAATGCCCAGCGACAACAGCACCGCCAGCACAATCAGACGAAAAGCAGGAGGAAGGCGCATAGGCAGCAAGTAGAAAAAAGTCCACGAATGTAAAAAAATGTCGCCTATTATGCTAACGCAGCGCAACAATCCCCTAAACAAATTCAGCGCACCCGCACCCCGGCACCGCGCACTTCGAGGCGAATTTCATCCAACACCCGGTCTTGGCCGTCGGTCAACTGCAGCGCGTGGTGTCCTGGCCACGGTGGCCACGCACGCTGCACCCCCTCGCCCAGCAACACGCCATCCATACGCCAACGCAAGCGCGCACCCACTGGAGTGGGCGATGCCGCCAGCTGCACGCGCTGGTGGGCAGGCGGAATGTCCGGATCCAGCGCCACGATGGTGCCGTTGACTGGCTGGGCAATGCGTATGGCAGCCAAGTCCAGCACATCCAATGGCTGGTTTTTGGTATTTTTGACATTTTTTAGGTCTTTTTGGCTTCTACCCCTTATGGGTGTTGCGCTGGTAGCTCTGTTTTCAATAGCAAATAACGCCTGCTGCGTACCCGGCAAGAACCACTCTGGGCGCGCGGCTTCCAGCGGTATGTCTTGTTCTTGCCCTGGCGCTGGGCCAAAGCGCACCGGCGCTGACACCAACCCGCGCGGCGGTGCTGGGGCGCGGCTGGGTTCGTTGGCGTGCAAATAGGCCATGACGGCAGCCCACACCGGCGCTGCGCCGCTGCTGCCGCTGACGTCGTGCATGGCTGCGCCGCTGGCGTTGCCCACCCACACGCCCACCGTGTAGCGCTGGGACCAGCCGATGGCCCAGTTGTCGCGCATATCTTTGCTGGTGCCGGTTTTGACCGCCGTCCAAAAGCGTGTTGCCAACACGCTGTCGGTGCCAAAGGTGCGCGCGCGCGCGTTGGGGTCAGACAAGATGTCACCGACGATAAAGGCCGCGCCCGCGTCCAGCGCGCGGGTGAATGCAGGTTTAGCCGGTGCAGTGGTGCGCGCCGGCAACAGCGCCGACGCCACCGGGCTAAAGCGCCCGCCGTTGGCCAGCGTGCGAAAGGCGTTGCTCAGGTGCAGCAGCTGCACCTCGCTGCTGCCCAGCGCCAGGCTGTAGCCAAAGTAGCCACCGCTCTCGCGCAGCGGCAGCCCAACGGCCTGCAGTTGCCGAAAAAATGCATCCGGCGAAACCATCACCAGCGTGCGCACTGCTGGCACGTTCAGCGACGCTGCCAGCGCCGTGCGCAGCGACACCCAGCCTTTGAACTGGCGGTCGTAGTTTTGCGGGATATACAGCCCGCTGGTGGTGGCGATGTGCGCGGGCGCGTCCTCAATCAGCGAGGCCGCCGTCAAGCGCCGCTCGGCCAGTGCCTGTGCATATAAGAAGGGCTTGAGCGTGGAACCCGGCTGGCGCTGCGCCAGCACCGCATCGACTTCAGCCGCCTGACTGAGCGCGCCGGACGAGCCGACCCACGCCAACACCTCGCCACTGGCGTTGTCCAGCACCACGATGGCACCGTCTTCGGCATGGGCACCGCGCAACTCGCGCAACTGCTGCCCCAGCGTCTGTACAGCAAAACGCTGCAGCGGCGCGCGCAGGGTCGAAGTCAGGCGCGGGGCGGTTGAGAGCGGTTTTTTATCCGCCGCCTGCGCCAATACCCGCTGGGCAAAGTGGGGCGCAACGCCGTCGCTGGCAGCGTATTGACGCCGCTGCAGCGCGCCGGCAGTGAACAAGTCCAGCGCATCGCAATCGGGCTGGGCGCTGGCCGAACCGGGCGCTGCTGCCATCTCGCGCAGCACGCCGCAAGCGCGCTGCGCCACCAGCGCGGCCCGCGCATTGGGCGCGCGCACCAGTGCAGCGGCGACGGCGGCTTCGCGCGCGTCCAGCCCATGCGCGGCTTTGCCAAACAGGGTGCGACTGAGCGCATCAATACCAACCAGCTCGCCGCGAAACGGCACCAAGTTCAGGTAAGCCTCCAAAATCTGCGCCTTGCTCCAGCGCCGATCCAGCACCTGCGCGGTGACCGTCTGGCCGATTTTTTGCACCATGCTGCGGCCACCAGAGCGCTGGCGCAAGTCCAGCAGCGGGGCTGCCTCGGTGTCGTCCAACAATCCGGCCAGTTGCATCGTGATGGTGCTGGCACCGCGTGTGCGCTGGTTCCACACGTTGGCCCAAGCGGCGGCCGACACTGCCTGCCAATCAACGCCGCTGTGGGCGTAAAAGCGCTTGTCCTCACTCAGCACCAAGGCGGTGCGCAGCGCGGGTGACACATCGGCCAGCGCCACCCACTGGCCCCGGCGCGCGCTAGCGTCGGTGCGCACACGCTGCAGCACCTCGCCCTCGCGCGAGAGCACCAGCGTGTCGGACGGCTGAAAATGGCTCTTTATATGGTCAAAACTGGCTATAGCCCAAGCATTGCTTGCGGTTATAGCTATTAAAATAAGAGCAGCGGAGCGCCCCCAGCGGAGTTGATACCGCAGCGGCAAGAAACAAAATAAACAGGCAAACATCACCCGATAATGCCGCATGGCGTTATTTGCTGAAGGCATCCTAAAACTGCACTGGGACCAGTCGGTACCCGTAAACTTGGCGCGCATTGCGAAAAAAATGGGCGTCACTATCGCCCTGAGCCACACCTTAGAGCCCTGCATCTGCGTTGACATCAGCGCCAGCAACCACGCCCGTATCACCATCGGCACGCGCCACCCGCTGCTACAGCAGCGCTACGGCGTCGCAACGGCGCTGGGCCACCGCGCGCTGCACCACCTGCGCCCCGGCACCGGGTTGCTGCTGCACATTCCCGACGACTTCAGGGTCGATCACAGCCAGCGCATCCACAGCGAGGCGCACCAATTTGCACTGGCGCTGATGATTCCGGCCCCGGTGCTGGCCTACAGCGTGTGCGATATGCGCGTGGGCGACTTGCAAGCACTGGCGCACCTGTTTCATGTGCCGCCAAGCCTTGTCAAACAGCGTTTGGCTGACCTGAACTTGCACTTGGCCCAGCCGCTGGCACGGCAGGTCAATTGGTTGTTGTTGGAGTAACGCGTTGTTGGCGTACTTGTCGCCCGCAGCTGTGCCGCTGTGTTTGACGGTACTTTTTCCTGCGGTATTAGGCTGTTTGGAAAAGTACCATAAAAGTGCCGCGCTGGCATGGTATCGGTTGACATCCTCCCCGCCCT
>CAIRYF010000479.1 GCA_903882725.1 uncultured Simplicispira sp. | reverse complement strand
GCTGGAAGACTACAAGATCGACATCATGATTGGTGAAGGCCCAGCAGCGCGCTCCATCAAGCTTGATTTGCAGCCATTCACCCTGGTGGGGGCCACCACGCGCGCGGGCATGCTGACCAACCCGCTGCGCGACCGCTTTGGCATCGTCGCACGGCTGGAGTTTTATACGCCCGAAGAATTAGCGCGCATCGTCAAGCGCAGTGCCGGGCTGCTGGGCACGCCGATGGACGAGGCCGGTGGCTTTGAGCTGGCGCGGCGCTCGCGTGGCACGCCGCGTATTGCCAACCGGCTGTTGCGCCGGGTGCGCGACTATGCCGACGTCAAGGGCGATGGCTGCATCACGCTGGACATTGCCAACCGGGCGCTGGCCATGCTGGACGTTGATCCGCAAGGTTTTGACGTGATGGACCGCAAGTTTTTGGAGGCGCTGATTCACCGCTTTGACGGCGGCCCGGTCGGGCTGGACAACATTGCCGCCAGCATTGGCGAGGAGTCCGGAACGATCGAGGACGTCATCGAGCCGTATTTGATTCAGCAAGGCTACGTGCAGCGCACGCCGCGCGGGCGCATTGCCACGCTGGCGGCCTACCGGCATTTGGGCGTCGAGCCGCCCGCTGCTAGCACGATGGCCGCCGGCGCCGCTCCATGACTCGGCACGCCAAAACCCTGCTGTGGCTGGTGGCGCTGGCACTGCTGGCCGCTGCCGTGGGCAGCTGGTGGTGGTGGCGCGGCATGGCAGCCGAGGCAAGCACCGTGCGCAGTGCGCCGCTGGTCAGGACGTTGCAGTTTTCGGCGCGGGTGGCGAGCTTGTCGCGGGTGGAGATTGGCAGCACCGTCACGGGGCGGGTGGCGCAGGTGTTGGTGGATGAGGGCGCGCAAGTGCGCCAAGGCCAGCGGCTGGTGCAGTTGGAGACCGATGAGCAACGCGCCGCCTTGGCCCAAGCCGTGGCCGCCGAGCAGCAAGCGCAGGCGCGACTGGCTGGTTTGCGCAGCAGTGGCCGCAGTGCGGCGCAAGCGGCGCTGGCGCAAGCCAACGCCACGCTGGCCGCCGCCCGCCACAGCTTTGCCCGGGCGCAGCAATTGCTGACCGAAGGTTTTTACAGCGCAGCGCAGTTGGACGAGGCCCGCCGCGCCTTGGGCGTAGCGCAAGCCCAGCAAGACAGCGCCCAAGCCCAAGTGCAGGCCAATGCCGATGCTGGCACCGAGGTGGTGCAAGCGCAGGCGCAAGTGGCGCTGGCACGGGCGGCAACGGCAGCGGCACGGGCGCGTTTGGCGCAGCTGGCGCTGTTGGCACCAACCGATGCGCGGGTGCTGCTGCGCGCCGTGGAGCCGGGACAAATCGTACAGCCGGGCAAAGCACTGCTCAGTTTGGCGCTGGCCGGGCCAACGCAGCTGGTGGCACAGGTAGACGAGCGCTTTCTGGACCAATTGCAAACCGGCCAGTCCGCCACGGTGGTGGCCGATGCCTTTGCGGCGCAACGTTTTGCCGCGCGCGTGCTGTCGATTGCCCCGGCGGTCGATGCGCAGCGCGGTGCCATTGAAGTGAAGTTTGTGCTGGACGCGGAGGCACCGGCCTATCTGCGCGAAGACATGACGCTGTCGGTCGAGGTCGAAACCGCCCGGCGCGACAGCGCACTGGTGCTGCCGCTGGCGTTGCTGCGCGGGCCGCTGGACGGTAAAGCACAAAGTGACCAAGACACGGTGCTGGTGCTGCAAGACGGCCACGCCCAATTGCGCACTGTGCGCTTGGGCCTGCGCACCCTGGACGCCGTCGAAGTGCTGGACGGCTTGGTCGCAGGCGCTGCCGTGCTGCACGGCGGCGCGCTGCAGCCGGGGCAGCGGGTGCGGGTCAAACCGAACCAGCCGTCCCAGCCGACCCCCGCCGTTGAGCGTTAAACCCGCCGTGTTCACTTGGCCCGGTTTTGAATTGCGTGTGGCACTGCGCTTTTTGCGCGAGGGGCGGATGCAAACCGTGCTGATCATCGTCGGCGTGGCTGCTGGCGTGGCGGTGATTGCCTATATTTCAGCCCTCATCAGTGGCCTGCAAAACAACACCCTGAACAAGACGCTGGGCGCACAAGCCCACCTGAGCGTGCGTGCGCCCGACGATGTGGTTACCCCGGCGGCAGCGCGCTTGCCTGGTGCTGCGCAACTGACCGAAACCCAGCCGCGTGCGCAGCGCCTGCGCTCGGTAGCCAACTGGCAGGCGTTGCTGGCGTTGTTAGAAAAAATCCCCAGCGTGGCCGGTGTCTCGCCAATGGTTTCGGGCGCGGGGCTGGCGCTGCGCGGCGAGGCGGTGATGTCGATTGCACTGATGGGCGTGGAGCTGGAGCGCTACGACCGTATGGTCGGCCTGCGCACCAAGGTGGTCAGCGGCGCGGCGCGGCTCTCGCCCGGCGAAGCCATCCTTGGGCGCGAACTGGCGCAAGACCTCGGCGTGCGCGTCGGTGACCGCTTGACGGTGCAAACCAGCACCTCGGGCGAGTCGCTGCGGGTGACGGCGCTGGTCGATTTGGGCATCAAAGATCTGAACCGGCGCACTGTCATCGTGCCGCTGCGGGCGGCGCAAAACCTGCTGGCGCTGCCCGGCGGCGCTACCAGTTTGGATGTCACGCTGCACGACGTGTGGGTGGCACAAACGCTGGCGCAATCGCTGCGCACGCAGTTTCCGTACAAGATTGAGAGCTGGCAGGAGAGTAACGCGCAACTGGTCTCGGCGCTGAATGCGCAGTCGGTCAGCACCGGCATCATTCGCGCGGTGGTGCTGGCGGTGGTGGTGCTGGGCATTGCCAGCGTGTTGGTGGTGTCGGTGGTGCAAAAGCAGCGCGAAATCGGCATCTTGCGCGCCATGGGTGCCACGCGCGGGCAGGTGCTGCGGCTGTTTTTGGTGCAGGGTGCAGTCGTTGGCGCGGTCGGCTCGGTGCTGGGGCTGCTGCTAGCGGTGGCGTTGATTTGGGTATTTACCGCCTTTGTGCGCGGCTCGGACGGCTTGCCGCTGTTCAACATCACGCTGGCGCTGGGAACGGCATGGCGCGTGGCGCTGATTGCCACCGCGTGCGGCGTGCTGGCGGCAATTGCCCCAGCGCGGCGGGCAGCGCAGCTCGATCCGGCGCAGGCGATTCGGCTGTGAGGGCACTGCCATGAACACCACTTTGCCATCCTCCATGCCGCTGATTGCGCTGGAAGGCGTCAAGAAAAGCTACAACCTCGGCCAGCCCAGCGAGGCCCAAGTGCTGCACGGCATCAACCTGCGCATCCAGCCGGGCGAGTTCGTCGCGCTGATGGGGCCGTCGGGCTCGGGCAAAAGCACGCTGCTGAATATTTTGGGGTTGCTGGAGCCACTGACTTCGGGCCATTACGCCCTGCAAGGCACGCCGGTGCAGGGCTTGGATGATGCGTCGCTGACACGACTGAGACGCCAAACGCTGGGGTTTGTGTTTCAGTTTCACCACCTGCTGCCAGCGTTTTCAGCGCTGGAAAACGTCACCTTGCCAGCGCTGATGGGCGAGGGGCGCGTTAGCAGCGTGCAGCGCGAACGCGCCCGCAGCCTGCTGGCAGCGGTGGGCTTGGACAAAGCGATGGACAAGCGCCCCGGCGAGTTGTCTGGCGGAATGCAACAGCGCGTGGCCATTGCCCGGGCGTTGGTGATGGAGCCAGCGCTGGTGCTGGCCGATGAGCCCACCGGCAACTTGGACACCGCTGCGTCAGACAGCGTGTTTGCGCTCTTGCGCCGCATCCACGTCGAGCGCGGCACGGCCTTCATCGTGGTCACGCACGACCCCCGCTTGGGCGCGCGCTGCGACCGGCTGGTGGAGCTGGTCGATGGCCAGATTGCACGCGACACCGCTACCGCCACCGCAGCAAAATAGCAAAAATTGGTGCTGGGCGCGGGCGGTATGGCAGGCGCTGTCCGTGCTGGCACAACGACTCCAACATGGGGTGGCGGCGGAAATGCCGCAATATGCCCCGCATTCGTAAAAAGGCGACAAAATGGCTGTGCAGCCAAGGCGATGGCATAGAGTTTTCCTTAAAAACAACAAGATGCAAAGCCGATACACCCGGCAGGGCGTGCAACGCGGCACCCTGTAGCGCCCAGCCAGTTCTAAAATCCATCGCTTTGACAGCTCTCCGCTGCCTGCGGCGCTGTATCGGCACCGATCCAAGGAAATTTTATGAAAACTGCAAGAAAATTAGCCCTCTTGGTTCTGAGTGCGCTGCTGGGTATCGTGGTGATGACAGCATGGTTTTTATTCTCTGAGCGCCATCTCATTCTGGAAGAACGCCAGTCGAGCGTGCGCCAAGTGGTCGAGGCCGCGCACAGCACGGTAGCGCACTTTCATGCCTTGGCACAAAAAGGCGTGCTGACCGACGAACAAGCACAAAAAAATGCCCTCGCCGCACTGGAGGCGCTGCGTTACAGCGGCAACGAATACGTCTGGGTCAACGATATGCAGGTGAGCATTTTGATGCACCCCATTAACCCCGCCTTGAATGGCAAAAACCTGAGCACCAGCAAAGACGCCAACGGCAAACTGATATTTATAGACTTTGTGCGTACCGTAGAAGCCAGCGGCGCTGGCTTTGTGCCCTATATGTGGCCCAAGCCTGGCAGCGAAACGCCAGTACAAAAAACCTCCTACGTCAAAGGCTTTGCCCCGTGGGGTTGGGTGATTGGCTCAGGGGTTTACATCGACACTGTGGACGCCACCATTTGGCAACGGGCGCAGCAATTTGGTTTGCTCGCAGTGCTGCTGGGTGCGCTGCTACTGACGGTGGGCACGCTTATTTCACGCAGTTTGCTGTTGCAGTTGGGCGGCGAGCCAAGTTATGCACGGCGCATTGCCCGCAGCATTGCCGAGGGCAACTTGGCGGTGAATGTCACCACCAAGCCGGGCGACCAGTCCAGCCTGATGTTTGACATCCGCACCATGCGCGACAGCTTGCACCGCATCGTGCAGCAGGTGCGCGACGGCACTGAGCACATTGCCACAGCCTCACAGCAAATTGCCGCTGGCAACCAAGATTTATCCGCCCGCACTGAGCAGCAAGCCAGTGCGCTGGCGCAGACAGCCAACTCAATGGAGCATATGACCACGCACATCAAGCAAAACGCCGACCACGCCAGCCAAGCCAGCGTACTGGCGCATTCAGCCTCGGACGTGGCGCGCAAAGGCGGTGCAGTGGTTGCCAAGGTGGTCAACACCATGGACTCAATCAACGCATCTTCGCGCAAAGTCTCAGATATCACCGGAGTGATTGAAGGCATTGCCTTTCAAACGAACATCTTGGCGCTCAACGCGGCGGTTGAAGCAGCGCGTGCGGGCGAACAAGGGCGCGGCTTTGCCGTGGTGGCCACCGAAGTGCGCAACTTGGCACAGCGCTCTTCAGCCGCAGCCAAAGAAATCAAAGCGCTGATCAGTGACTCGGCCAGTGAAGTGCAAGTTGGCGCGCAACTGGCGCAAGAGGCCGGTGCCACCATGCAAGCTGTGGTCGATAGCGTGCTGCGCGTTTCGACCATGATTGAAGAAATCAGCCAAGCTGGCCACGGGCAAACCGTCGATATTGAGCAAGTCAATCAAGCGGTGTTGCATATGGATCAAAGCACGCAGCAAAACGCAGCGCTGGTGGAAGAGGCCGCCACCGCTGCGACCGCGCTACAGCAGCAAGCGCAGGCACTCAAACAGGTCGTGTCAGCCTTTCACCTTAGTGACCGGGCATAACGGGCATAACAGCAGGCATCAACATAGCCTCAGTGCGAAGTGCCCTCTGAGCGGGTGATTTTGTTCCACACGTTGTATTTGCCAATCGGCTTGCTCATTGGCAGGCGCTTGACCTCTTTGAGCGTTTGCGTGTCAAACACGATGACCGCGCCGTCCATTTCCCAGACGCTGACCAAAGCGTAGCGGCCATCTTTGGTGAACTCGGTATGTGCCAGCGTGCGGCCGGGCTCACGCAAGGTGGCCACGGGCTCCAGCGTTTTCTTGTCGATCAGCGTCAGCGTGTCTTTGGACGTTGGACTCATCATCGAGTCCGCCCAAGCGTAGGGCGTGTTTTCGTGGCTGCGCATGAAAAATCCGGGGCCGGGAGTCGCAATGGTTTTGACGATTTTCCAAGTTTTCATGTCAATCACGTCGATAGCGCCGTCCTTCAGGTTCGGGCTGGCCAGTACGGTGGTGCCGTTCCAAGCAAAGGTGATGCCCGATCCTAGATGCGGCATACCGGCAATTGGCAGTTCGGCAATTTTGCGGCGCACATCCAAGTTAACCACCTGCGCAGTGGGCGTATCCGCCGTGGCGGCGTTTTTGGGCCGGGTAGAACCCAGCACATGGGTGTATTCCTGATCAAAGAAGAAGTCGTCCAGCGGCTCTTGCAGTTGGGTGCGGCGCACGCCGTGAAAGCCCGGGGTAGGAATGCCCTCGCCCATACGGTAGTCATGGACATAGCCGTCGTAGATGGGCTCGACCTTGGGGTTATAAGAAATCTCCCACACCTGTGGGATGTCTTTCAGCGCCACCACAAAGCTCTTGCGCGGCGCGGCGTCGTACACCGCTGACACGCGCGAGGACTCTTTGCCATCCAACGTAGTGGCCTCAAAGCGCTTGACCAGATTCAAGTTGGCATCAAACAACATGGCAGTGCGCGGCAGGTAGTTGGCCGCCATCACCCACAGGCCATCGCCGCTGACAGCGACGTTGCGCATATTCAGCCCGGCGCGCACTTCAGCGACCACAGTCAGGTTCCACAGGTCGTACTTGGTGATCCAACCATCGCGCGAGCCAAAGAAGACATAGCGCCCGTCCGGCGTGAACTTGGGGCCGCCGTGCAGTGCGTAGCGGCTGGCAAAGCGCTGAATAACTTCAAAACGGTCGCCGTCGAGCACCGAGACATGGTGATCACCCCCTTCGACCACCAAAAAGATGTTCATTGGGTCGGCCTTCCACGCCGGTTTGGCGGGCAGGTCTTTGGCACCGGCGGTTTCTACGCGCGAGGCGCGCACATCGTCATCGCTCCAAGCTGGCGCTGGCGTGACCGGTTGGTAAATCCAGCCAGCCAGCGCGGTGATTTCAGCGCTGGACAGCTTGGCAGAAAAACCTGGCATTTGCGTTGCAGTGCGGCCTTCCTTCATGACGCGCAGTGCTTCGGGGCGGCGCAGGCGCTCTAGGCTCTCGGGCAACAACGCTGGGCCCATGCCGCCCGTGCGCTGCACACCGTGGCAGCTGGCGCAGTGCGTGCCGTACAAGGCGGCGGCGTCGATACTGGCGCTGGCGCTGGCAGTTTGTGCTTGGGCCAAATCCACGCCCATCCAGAGCAGGCCAGCACCCAAGGCCAATTTGCCAGCGTCCGCCAGCAGACGCAGCAGGGGAGTTGATTTACGCATTTTCAGTCTCGTGGTGGATGTCGATGGTGCGCCGGTGGGCGCTGAAGGGAGTCAGAGCCACGCGCTCGGCATCACTGCCTGCCGCTAGGCCAATTTCGTCATCGCGCAGATAACAGCCGGGGTCTTCAGCCCAAGCGTCGCCGGTGAGCTGCTGGGCACGCACGCGGGTGTTGCCGCCGCACAGGTCAAAGTATTGGCACGGCGCGCAGCGCCCGCCGACGGGGCGTGGTTTGGCTTTGAGGCCCGCCATCAAAGGCTCAGAGGTGTCCGACCAGATGGCTGAGAAGGGCCGCTGGCGCACATTGCCCAAGTCGTGGTGCCACCACATGGTGTCCGGGTGGACAGTGCCCAAGTTGTCGATGTTGGCGACATTGACGCCGCTAGAATTGCCGCCCCAGGCTACCAGCCGCTGGCGCAGCGGTGCCAGCCACTGCGGCATCCGTGCTTGCACCCATTGCAGCAAATAAGCCGCGTCGGCGTCGTTGTTGCCGGTGACATAGTCCTCGGTACGGCCTTCCAGTGCCGACTGCCAGGCGCGTTCAAACAGCAAATCTAGCGCGTCGCGCGTGGCTTGGAACTGTGCATCTTTGCCCCGGTGGATATTGCCGCGCCCAGCATAGTTGAGGTGCGAGAAATAGAACTTGTCGCTCTCCTCGGCGCGCATCAGATCCAACAGCGGCTCTAGGTCGTGCGCGTTCATGGCCGTCATGGTAAAGCGCAGCCCCACTTTGACGCCGCGCGCGTGCAAGTGGCGCACCGCCGCCAAGCTGCGCTCAAAGGCACCCTCCAATCGGCGAAATTTGTCGTGTGTCGGCTGCAGGCCATCGAGGCTGATGCCAACATAGTCAAAGCCAGTCGCTGCCACGCGGTCGGCCATGGCCTCATCAATCAGCGTGCCGTTGGTGGACAGGCCGGTGTAGAACTTCATCGCCTTGGCGCGTTCGGCAATCTCAAAAATGTCGGGGCGCATCAAGGGCTCGCCGCCCGAGAGAATCAGCACCGGTACTCGGTAACCCTTCAAGTCGTCCATGACGCCGAACACTTCTTGCGTGGACAGTTCGCCCTCGTAGTCGTGGTCGGCCGACAGCGCGTAGCAGTGCTTGCAAGTCAGGTTGCAGCGGCGGATCAGGTTCCAGATGACGACCGGGCCGGGTGCGCCACCAGTTCCTCGGCGGGCGGCGACAGTGTCGGGGTAGTGGCCGGTTTTTTCGGCTTGCGCAAGCTCGCGCATGTATTGGCTGATGCGGAACATGGTTCAGCTTTCTTGGGATGGCAAGGTAGGAGGGGCGTTCAGCCGCAAGCCGGTTTTTTTCAGGATGGCGGTCGAATACAGAATGTCGTGGCTGCGGCAGGCACTGCCCAGCAGCGCTTGCAGTTGCACGGCTTGTTGTTCCACTTCGGCGCGGGTGCGCCCGTGCAACATGGCAAACAGGTTGTACGGCCACGCTGGCAGGCAGCGCGGGCGTCGGTAGCAGTGGCTCACGCCGGGCAACTGGCCGATGCGTTCGCCCAAAGCGTCCACCAGCGCATCGTCCACATCCCAGACGCTCATGCCATTGGCAATAAAGCCCAGCCGGTAGTGATTGGGCACTGCGCCAATGCGGCGCACCAGGCCCGAGTCCAGCAGCTGCGCCAAGCGTTCGCGCACCTGCGCGCCGGGCACCCCCAACTGCACGCCGACGGCGTCGTAAGGGCGAGGCACCAACGGCAGGCCGCGCTGCGTAGCGGCAATCAGGGCGCGGTCAAAATCATCCAAGGCCATGGGCGACTCCGGTCAGGGGCAATTTGAGTTCGACAAAAAACTCGCGCTCTTTGGGAAAGGCCAGCACCGGCAAGCCGGTGTCGGCCTCGATGCGTGCAATGGCGGCCTGTGCCTGCGCTGGGGTTTCAGTGCCCAGCACAAACCACATATTCAGCGCGTGCTCACGTCGGTAGTTGTGCGCCACTTCAGGCAAGGCGTTGACTTGGGCGGTGACGGCTTCATAGCGATCTTCGGGCACTGCCATCGCGGCCAGCACGAACAGGCCGCCAGCGCGTTCGATTTGGAACAGCGGGCCAAAGCGCGTGAGCGTGCCATCGGCCAGCAGGGTTTGCAGGCGCTCTAGCACCAGCGCCTCGCTGCTGCCTAACTCGGCGGCGACATCGGCAAATGGCGTATCGGTCAACGGCAGATCGCCGTGCAGGCGCTCCAACAGGCGCGCATCAAAGGCTGAGAGCATCGGCATCCTCGGTGGTCTTGGTCGTCTTAGTAGCCTTAGTGGGCGCTGTGGGCAAAGCGGGTGCGTCTGCCAACGCCCGAAAGCGCCGTGGCCCGGTTTGTTTGAAGCGCTGGCGTGAAAACAGCGTCTGGCGCGGATAGGACGCCAAGCCACTCAGGGCCGTCACGCGCTCGATCACGGCCAGCACGGCGGCGCGGTCGCGGCCATGCACCATGCAATACAGGGTGTATGGCCAGCCGGATGCCGGTGTGCGCCGATAGGCCAGCGTCACGCCAGGCTCGCGCGCCAGCCGCTCGCCGCAGGCATCGACCTGCGCTGCGGGCACCTCAAACACCGTCATGGCGTTGGCGTCAAAGCCCAGCTCGTGGTGGCGCACGATGGCACCCAGGCGGCGCAGCGTGCCGTTGTCCAGCCACTGGCGCAGGGTGCTCAACACGTCATCGGGCGTGCGGCCCAGCTGCGCAGCCCAGCGGTCAAATGGCTGCGGCTCCAGTGGCACGCCAGCTTCTAGCAGCGCCGCCAGCGGGCGGTCGGCAGCGGCGATAGGTGCAGTGCTGCGCACCGGTGCCGTTGCCATCGCCACCGGGGCGGTGCGCTGGCGCAAATCAAAGCCCAAATCAATGCGATAAGCGCGCTCCATGCGCAGCTGCAATGGTGCCAAGCCAGTGGCGTCTTGCAACGCCTGCATGGCGGCGCGCACGGCGGTGTCATCTTGCCCGGTCATGACAAACCACAGGTTGTAGTGGTGCTCGCGCTCATAGTTGTGGTTGACGCCGGGATGCGCCGACACCTGCGCGGCCACTGCGGCCAAGCGCTCGGGCGGCACCGCCATGGCAGCCAGCAGCGCCGCGCCGCCAGCATGGCCAGCAAACACGCCGCCAATACGGCTCAGAGCGCCGCTGGCTTGCAGCTGTGCGTAGCCAGCCAACACCGCATCTACGCCCATACCGGCCTGATCGGCAATTTGCTGAAACGGCGCACGCACCAGCGGAAAGCCGCGCTGCCACGGGTTGAGCAGCGCCAGCTCTAGTGCGGGCAGGGTCTGCAATAGGGATGGGGCAACTGGGGTAGCCATGGTTAAAACCCCATGCGCGCGGCGCGCGAGGTGAAGAAGATGCCACTGGGCGAATCCACCGCCAGCGTGGCCTGCGCAGCAAAGGTCTGGGTATCAATGACGCTCACCCGGTGCTCGTCGCGCGAACTTATCCAGACGGATTCGCCGCGTGGCGTAAACTCCATGTGCAGCACCGCTTTACCCGGCTCCAAGGTGCGCACAATGCTTTGTGTGGTGGTGTCGATGACTTGCACGCGGTGGTAGTCGGGTACGGCAAAGTTGACCCACACTTGACGCCCGTCGGGCCGCGCCATGACAAACACCGGCTGGCCAGCAACGGGGATGCGGCCCACTTCTTGCCAGGTGTCGGTATCGACCACCAGCACCTCGTGGCGACCAATGGCAGGCAGGTAAGCGCGCCGCCCGGCCACCGCCCAGCCGCGCAGATGCGGCATTTTGTAGACCGGCAGCGGCTCTTGGCCCCGGCCATAGCCGCCCAAAATGCGGCGCACCGTGGGTTTTTCGTCCCACAAATCGACCATGGCCAAGCCGTCTTCGCCAAACAAGCCAGCAATGTAGTGGCGGCCATTGGGCGTGACCAGCGCGTCATAGGGCTGGCGGCCAATGTTTTTAATTTTGATAGTGCTGGGTTGGGCGGGATTGGAGAAGTCACTGATCCAAATTTCACCCGCATCAAACAGGCTGTAAACAAAGCGCCGGCCTGGCAAATCAGCCAGCCCGACCACGCGCGAGCGCTGGCCGGGGGCGTATTCGGCTGGCACATCGGCCAGCAGCTTGAGCGTGGCAGCGTCAAACACCTTGATGCCGCCTGGGGTGTAGTTTTGTGCCACCACCAGCGTGCCGTCAGCGCTGATGGCACCGCCAATCGAGTTACCGGCCTGCACCACGCGGGCGGCAATTTGCTGCGTCAGTAAATCGACCTTGGTCAGCGCGCCATCGCGGCCAAACACATAGGCGTAACGCGCATCGCGCGAAAACACCACCGAGGCGTGCGACAAATCCCCCAGCCCGGTAACTTGCGCCAGCACCGCGCGCTCGCTGGTGCTGATGATGGCCAGCGTGCCGGTGGCGCGTGCCACCACCACGCCCAAGTCGCCAGTGCCGCGCAAGAGGCCAGCTGAAGAATTC
>CAIRYF010000478.1 GCA_903882725.1 uncultured Simplicispira sp. | reverse complement strand
TGGTCGTCACGGTGGTCGATGGCCAGCCGTATGTGATGGCCGTTGAAATGAAAACATCACCGGGCCAAATTGGCGATGCCTTGAAGCAAATTGAGTCTGGACGCTTGTTTACCGAGTGGGTGTACGGGTTGCTGCGTTTTTATGGCCACTGGAAGGGGGACGCGTACCGGTTTTTCGGCGTGGTCAGCTTGAAGCCACGCAAGCAAGTTCGCAAAGGCACCACTGCGCGCTCGGCAGAGCTGCCTTCCCCAAAAAACTCTGCCTATGGCGGTGGCTACCCTTGTTTTGTGCTAGAGAACCATCCCCGGGCGTCGGTGGCTGGTTTGGTTAAAAAGCTGGTGAACAGCAATCAAAATTCATAGCTACTAGCGAACGCATCTAAAGGGCTAGCGGCTGTTTTTACCTTAACACCTCCCCCGGCACCCGCACCCAGCCTTCCATCAGGATGCGCGCGCTGCGGCTCATCAGGGCTTTGGTGACTTGCCACTGGCCGCGCTCGTCTTGCAGCGCTTGGGCACCCACGCGCAGCGTGCCTGACGGGTGGCCAAAGCGCACTGCCGTTGGCGCGCCGCCGCCTGCTGCCACATTCACCAGCGTGCCCGGAATGGCCGCTGCCGTGGCGATGGCGACGGCGGCGGTGCCCATCATGGCGTGGTGCAGTTGGCCCATGGACAAGGCGCGCACCAGCAGGTCGATGTCGGCGGCGTTGATGGCTTTGCCGCTGGAGGCGACGTAGCTGACCGGCGGGGCGACAAAGGCGATTTTGGGCGTGTGCTGGCGTTGGACGGCTTGGGCGATGTTGTGGATCAAGCCCATCTGCACAGCGCCGTGGGCGCGGACAGCTTCAAAACGGGCCAGCGCGGCCGGGTCGGCGTTGATGGCGCTTTGCAACTCGCAGCCGGTGTAGCCCAAGTCGTGCGCGTTCAAAAAAATGGTGGGAATGCCCGCGTTGATGAGCGTGGCCCGCAGCGGCGCTTCGCCGGGGACGTGCAGGGTATCGACCACGTTGCCCGTCGGAAATATCGCGCCGCCGCCGCCGCCGCCGCCGCCGTCGTTGTCGGCAGCTGGGTTGACAAATTCCAACTGCACTTCAGCAGCGGCAAAGGCGACGCCGTCGAGTTCAAAGTCGCCGCTCTCTTGCACTTGGCCGCCCGTGATGGGCACGTGGGCAATGATGGTTTTGCCAATGTTGGCCTGCCAAATGCGAATGGTGGCCCAGCCGTTGTCGGGGATGCGGTGCGGCTCTATCAGCCCCATATGGATGGCGCACGGGCCCACAGCAGCGGAGAGGTTGCCGCAGTTGCCGCTCCAGTCCACCAACGGCTGGTCGATGCTGACTTGGCCGAACAGGTAGTCCACGTCGTGCCCGGGGTGGGTGCTTTGGCTCAAGATGACGGCTTTGCTGGTGCTGGACGAGGCGTTGCCCAAGCCGTCCATTTGTTTGCCATACGGGTCGGGGCTGCCCAGCACGCGCAGTAGCAGGGCGTCGCGCGCAGGGCCGGGGGTTTGCGCGGCCTCGGGCAGGTCGTGCAGGTTAAAAAACACGCCTTTGCTGGTGCCGCCGCGCAGATAGGTGGCGGCGATTTTGATTTGGGGCGCGCTGGGCGAGAAAGTGGGCATGGTGGGTATGGTGGGTATGCGGTTCATTTGTCAAAATTGATAGCTATAAACGCTTGTATATAAAGGGCTATAGGCTGTTTTTACCCTTATTCTGGGCCAAAAAGTCTTGCGCAAAGCGCTGCAGCACGCCACCAGCGTCGTAAATCGACACCTCTTCTGCGGTGTCCAAACGGCAGGTGACCGGTACTTGCAGCCGTTCGCCATTCTTGCGGGTGATGACCAGCTCCAGCGTTGCACCGGGGGCGCGCTGGCCCACCACGTCAAACACTTCGCTGCCGTCAATGTGCAGCGTGTGGCGCGTGGTGCCGGGCTGAAATTGCAGCGGCAGCACGCCCATGCCGACCAAGTTGGTGCGGTGGATGCGCTCAAAGCCCTCGGCGGCGATGGCTTCAACACCTGCCAGTCGCACGCCTTTGGCAGCCCAGTCGCGCGAGCTGCCTTGGCCGTAGTCGGCACCGGCAATGATGATCAGCGGCTGGCGCCGCTGCATATAGGTTTCAATCGCCTCCCACATCCTGACCACTTGGCCTTCGGGTTCGATGCGCGCCAGCGAGCCTTTTTTAACAACGCCACCCTCCACGGCCATTTCATTGACCAGTTGTGGGTTGGCAAAGGTGGCGCGTTGGGCTGTGAGGTGGTCGCCCCGGTGCGTGGCGTAGGAGTTGAAGTCCTCTTCGGGCAGGCCCATTTTTGCCAAATATTCACCCGCCGCGCTGTCGAGCAAAATTGCGTTCGATGGCGATAGGTGGTCGGTGGTGATGTTGTCGGGCAGCACGGCCAGCGCTCGCAGGCCGCGCAAAGTACGCTCCCCGGCCAGCGCGCCTTCCCAGTACGGCGGGCGGCGGATGTAGGTGGACTGCGCGCGCCAGTCGTACAGCGGGTTGACGCTGTCATCGCTGACCACGCCCAGCTTGAACATCGGCTCGTACACCTGGCGAAAATGCGCCGGTTTGACGCTGCGGGCCACCACGGCGTCAATCTCGGCATCGCTGGGCCACAGGTCTTTGAGCGTCACCGGCTGGCCGCTCTGGTCGGTGCCCAGCACATCTTTTTCAATATCAAAACGGATGGTGCCAGCAAGGGCGTAGGCCACCACCAGCGGCGGCGAGGCCAAAAACGCCTGCTTGGCATACGGGTGAATGCGGCCATCAAAGTTGCGGTTGCCCGACAGCACGGCGGTGGCGTACAAATCGCGCTCCATGATTTCTTGCTGGATGGCCGGATCCAACGCGCCGCTCATGCCGTTGCAGGTGGTGCAGGCAAAGCCGACGATGCCAAAGCCCAGCTGTTCCAGTTCTTTCAGTAAATCGGCGTCTTGCAGATACAACTCCACCGCCTTCGAGCCGGGTGCCAGCGACGTTTTGACCCACGGCTTGCGCGTGAGGCCGCGTGCGTTGGCGTTGCGCGCCAGCAGGGCGGCGGCGATGACGTTGCGCGGGTTGCTGGTGTTGGTGCAGCTGGTGATGGCGGCAATGATGACGGCCCCGTCGGGCATCAGGCCTTCGGCCTCTTGGTCGCGGGCCATTTGCAACTTGACTGCACCGGCAATGCCGCGCGCTACCAAGTCAGCGGTTGGCAAGCGCTTGTGCGGGTTCGACGGCCCGGCCATGTTGCGCACCACGCTGGAGAGGTCAAAGCGCAGCACACGCTCATATTCAGCCGTTGCCAGTGCATCAGCCCACAGGCCGGTGCGCTTGGCGTAGGTTTCGACCAGCTGAACCTGCGCGTCCTCGCGACCGGTCAGTTTCAGGTAATCAATGGTTTGTTGGTCGATATAAAACAGCGCCGCCGTGGCACCAAACTCGGGCGTCATGTTGGAGATGGTGGCGCGGTCGCCCAGCGTCAGGGCGCTGGCACCGACGCCATAAAACTCCAAATACGCGCCGACGACTTTTTGCTGGCGCAGGTATTCGGTCAGCGCCAGCACCACGTCGGTGGCAGTGATGCCGGGCTGGGGCTGGCCGGTCAGTTCGACGCCGATGATGTCGGGCAGGCGCATCCACGACGCGCGCCCCAGCATCACGCTCTCGGCTTCGAGGCCGCCGACGCCAATGGCAATCACGCCCAGCGCGTCGACGTGCGGCGTGTGGCTGTCGGTGCCGACGAGGGTGTCGGGAAAGGCCACGCCGCCCTGTGAATGCACCACCGGCGACATTCTTTCAAGGTTGATTTGGTGCATGATGCCGCTGCCCGGCGGTATCACTTCGACGTTTTTAAAGGCAGTTTTGCACCACTCAATGAAGTGAAACCGGTCGGCATTGCGCCGGTCTTCGATGGCGCGGTTTTTGTCGAAAGCGTCCGGGTCAAAACCAGCAAATTCCACCGCCAGCGAGTGGTCCACGATGAGCTGCGTGGGCACCACCGGGTTGACCTGCGCCGGGTCGCCCCCCGCATTGGCAATCGCATCGCGCAGACCGGCCAAATCGACCAGCGCCGTCTGGCCCAAGATGTCATGGCACACCACGCGCGCCGGAAACCACGGAAAGTCCAAGTCTTGCCTGCGCTCTATCAGTTGCTTGAGTGCGTCTGTGAGCGTGGCCGGGTCGCAGCGGCGTACCAAGTTTTCGGCATGAATGCGGGCGGTGTAAGACAACTTGGCATAGGCGCCAGGGGCAATGGCGTTGACGGCCTCGGCGGCGTCAAAGTAGTCCAGCGCGGTGCCGGGCAGGGGTTTGCGGTGTAGGGTGTTCATCATGGCAATTGACAGTGGGGCGGCTTAGGTACGGCTGGGGCGCTCATTTCAGTGGCGGGCGTGCAAGGGCACAAACGCTTTGTCGTCCGGACCGGTGTAGTGGGCGCTGGGGCGAATAATTTTGTTGTCGATGCGCTGCTCAATGATGTGCGCCGCCCAGCCGCTGGTGCGGGCCATCACAAACAGCGGCGTGAACATGGCGGTCGGCACACCCATCAGGTGGTAGCTGACGGCGCTGAACCAGTCAAGGTTGGGGAACATCTCCTTGGCGTCCCACATGACGTTTTCCAGTCGCTCGGCAATGTCGTACATCTTGGTTGACTCGGCCTCTTGCGACAGCGAATGCGCCACGCCTTTGATAACCACGTTGCGCGGGTCGCTGACGGTGTAGACCGGGTGGCCAAAGCCAATCACCACTTCTTTGGCCTCGACGCGGCGGCGAATGTCGGCTTCGGCTTCGTCGGGTGAGTCGTAGCGCTTTTGGATTTCAAACGCCACCTCGTTGGCACCGCCGTGTTTGGGGCCGCGCAGTGCGCCAATGCCGCCGGTGATGGCCGAGTACATATCCGAGCCGGTGCCCGCAATTACCCGGCAGGCAAAGGTGCTGGCGTTGAATTCGTGCTCGGCGTACAGGTTCAGCGAGGTGTGCATGGCGCGCTCCCACTCTTTCGATGGCGCTTTGCCA
>CAIRYF010000477.1 GCA_903882725.1 uncultured Simplicispira sp. | reverse complement strand
GCTCAGGGGCATCACAGCGCCCGTGGGGTTGCCGGGTGAGCAGACAAACAACAGCTGGGTCTTGGCCCATACGTCGGCAGGCACGCTGTCCCAATTGACGTTGAAGTTCAGCGCAGGGTCGCTGGGTGCGTAATAGGTTTGGGCACCGGGGTTGAAACCAGCCACATCACGCGCTAGATAGCTGCCGGGCAAAAGCGTCACATTGTATTGACTCAGCAATTGCTGGGCGAACGCGGCATCACTCATGCCCAAATGCTCAGGCACGCGCGCCCACAGATAAAAACCAGCGTCAGGCAATTGCACCTCCATCACCGCAGACAGCAGCGGTGTGACCTGCGCAAATTTTTCGCGGTATTGAGTGCGGTTGTCGATGACGTGCTGCTCATCGTTCCAAGCGGCAATGCTGGCCGCCTGCACTGCCAAGCCCATGGCACTGCCATGGTAGGTGCGGTAGAGCAAAAACGCCCGCATCAGCGCCGCGTCACCGGCGACAAAACCGCTGCGCAGCCCCGGCACATTGCTGCGTTTGGACAGGCTGGTGAAGGACACCAGGTTTTTGAAGTCACTGCGCCCTGATTGGGCGGCGGCTTCGAGGCCGCCCAGCGGCGGCTCATCGCGGAAATAGATTTCGCTGTAGCACTCGTCTGAGGCAATCACAAAACCGTAGCGGTCGGACAGGGCAAAGAGCTTTTGCCACTCGGACAGCGGCATCACCGCACCAGTCGGATTGCCGGGGGAGCAAACAAACAGCAGTTGTGTGCGCTGCCAAACGGCTTCGGGCACGCTGTCCCAGTCCACGGCAAAGTTGCGCGCCGGGTCGCTGGGGGCAAAGTAAGGCGTAGCCCCGGCCAGCAAGGCCGCACCTTCGTAGATTTGATAAAACGGATTTGGGCAAACTACCAGCGGGCTTTTTAGCGGGTCTTTTTGCGTGGGATCGACCACGGTTTGGGTAAAGGCAAACAGCGCCTCGCGCGAGCCATTGACCGGCAGCACCTGCGTGGCTGGATCCAGCGCCAGCCCATAGCGCCGTTCGATCCAGCCGGTAAATGCCTCGCGCAGGCGCAATTCACCAGCGGTGGCTGGGTAGCTCGACAGCCCACCTAGGCCCGCTGTGAGCGCGGCTTGGATAAATGCTGGCGTCGCGTGGCGCGGCTCCCCCATTCCCAAACTAATAGGCGCTAGATGTGGCGCGGCAGTGATGCCAGCGAAAAGCTGTCGCAGCCGTTCAAAAGGATAGGGTTGTAATAGGGAGAGCAGGGGATTCATGGGGCGCAATTATCACGGATGCCTTACGGGCGGCAAAGGACGGTGGCCAGCGTCAAAAAGTAGTCAGCTTGTGAGCGCAGAATGTAACAAACAAAAAGAGAGCTACAAGAAGAGCGGCGAGATTTACCAAGTTAAATCTTGTTGGCTTTCTTTATTGATAGCCGTATGTGTTCCAGAAGGCTGTGCTGTGCGCAGCCTTCTCTACCTTCTGGAGACGCGAGCCAATGTCTGAATCTCTTTTTTTACGCCCCAGCATTTGGTTATTGCGGCGCTGTCGGTTGTTCACCAAACTGATGTTGCTGGCTTGTGGATGGTTTGCCGGTTTGGCCCTTTTAGCTGGGCTGGCGCTGCAAGGGGCTGCGCCAGAAATTGTGTGGACAGTGTCGGCCTGCTGTGCCGTTTTTGCTGTCTATGCGCTGCTATCGCTCTACGCCAGCGTGGCCAGCGACTTGGCCGCATTGGCCCAGGCCATGGAGCAAACCACCCAAGGCAATCTGTGCGTGCAAGTTCCGGTGCGTGGGCGCGATGAATTTTCTGATCTGGCCTTGCTGCTGGATCAGATGGTGATTGCGCTCTCAGGCATGGTAGCCAATATCCGCAGCAATGCGGCTTTGGTAGCCCATGCTGGACAAGGTTTGGCCGAAGACAGCCAAGCGCTGGCCGATCGCACTGAGCAGCAGGCGGCCAACCTTGAGCAGACAGCGGCCAGCGTGGAGCAGTTGTCAGAGACTGTACAAAACAGCGCCCAAACGGCCTGCGTCGCCGATCAGCGCGCCAGCCAAGTCAGCCGCGCAGCCGATGAGGGTGTGCAGGCGATGGCCAAGGCAGTGCAGTCGGTAGACGCCATCCAACAGGGCGCGCGGCGCATGAACGAGATCATTGGCGTTATTGATGGCATTGCCTTCCAAACCAACATCTTGGCGCTCAATGCTGCGGTCGAAGCCGCCCGCGCTGGCGAGCAAGGGCGTGGCTTTGCTGTGGTGGCGTCTGAAGTGCGTATGTTGGCAGGGCGCTCTGGCGAGGCGGCGCGTGAGATTCGTGCGCTTATCGGCACCTCGGTGCAGCAAGTGGCATCTAGCACGGATTTGATTCAATCTGCGGGTGACGG
>CAIRYF010000476.1 GCA_903882725.1 uncultured Simplicispira sp. | reverse complement strand
GTGTCAGCAAGGCGTCAATGCGCTGCACGTCAGCTTCTGTCAGGGTGCCAGCTATTTGGTGTAGCTTGAGCGTACCCAGCAGCACGTTGTAGCGCGCTTGTGCCAAATCGCGCTTGGTTTGGTAGAGCTGGCTTTGGGCGTTGAGCACGTCGATATTGATGCGCACGCCGACTTGATAGCCCAGTTGGTTGGCGTCCAGTGCGCTTTGGCTGGACAGTTCGGCGGCTTCGAGTGCCTTGACTTGGCCTTGGCCCGATTGCACGCCATAAAAAGCAGCACGCGTGTTTTGTGCCACAACGCGGCGCAGGTTATCGAGGTCGGCGCGGGCTTTATCTTCGAGTGCCAAGGTTTCTTTGACGCGGTTTTGCACGGCAAAGCCAGCAAACAGCGGCAGCGTTAGCGCCAGGCCAATGCTGGCGTTGTTGACGCGGCTGTTGACCCCCGGCAGGGTCATGGTGCCGTTGGGTGAGCGCTGCACGTTGTAGCCAGCTTGCAAATCGACCGTGGGCAGGTGGCCGGTTTGGGCTTTTTGCGTTTCTAGCTGGGCCACGTCCAACGCCAAAGCGGCTTGGCGCAGCAGCGGTTGGGTGTCGTGCGCTTGTTGTACCCAGACGGAGACATCGGTCGGCTCTAGCGCGGGCAATGGCAGTGGGCTGACCAAGGGCAGCGGTTGGATGCCGTTTTGGCCGACCAGTTGATCTAGGGCCAATTTTTTGACGCGCAAATCATTTTCTGCTGCGATTTCTTGCGCTGTCACTAAGTCAAACCGCGCCTGTGCTTCGCGCGAGTCGGTGATGGTGCTGGTGCCGACTTCAAAATTGCGTTTGGCCGCGGCCAATTGCTCAGAAACCGCTGCCTTTTGCGCTTGCACAAAGGTGAGCGAGTCTTGCGCCGCCAGCACATCAAAGTAGCCTTGGCTGACGCGTACCAGCAGGTCTTGCGTGGCGGCATCGAGCTGTGCCCGGGCCACGTCCACCCCGCGCAGACCTTGCTGTAGCGCGATGCGGTTGGCTGGGCGGTACAGGGGTTGCGTGGCGTTGATGCCCACAGTTTGCGTCGTCATGCTGGCCGTTATGGGTGGCGCACTGACGTCGCTATGGGCGCGCGACAGGCCGCTAGAGAGCGCAGCGCTGGGCAGCAAACCAGCGCGGGCTTGATCGGCACGCGCCACCGAGGCATCAAGCTGCGCTTTGGCCGATTGCCACGGTGCGTCGTAGCTGCGGGCCGCGTTCAATAGCTCTACCAAGCTTTGCGCTTGGGCGGGCGCCATGAGGGCAGCACCCAGCGCCAAAGACAGGGAGAGCAATCGAAATGCAGGCATAGACAAGGTCTTTCAAAAAATCAATATTGCGGCACCGAGGCGTCCAGCTCGTGCGACCAAGCGTTGATGCCGCCGGTGATGTTGGCAACGTGCTCAAAACCGTGGTGCTCTAAGAATGCTGCCACCTGTTGGCTGCGCATACCGTGGTGGCACAGGCAGGCAATGGGGCGTTTTCTGTCCAAGGCAGCAACTTGCTCGGGGATGCTGCGCATCGGCACGGCCAGCGTGTCAAAGCCTTGCGCGCGGATGCTGGCGGTTTGCAGCTCCCACGGTTCGCGCACGTCCAAGACCAACGGAATCGAGGTCGTTGAGGGTGTCAGTGGTGCCGCACCGGGGGCGGCATCGCTGCTGCTATTGCTGCTGGCAGCAACTTGCGCAAACCAAGCCTGCAATTGCGCGGGGCGAACGTGGAAGATCATGGTTAGAACTTGAACGGCTGTGGCTCAGGAAAATTGAGCAAGCGCGCCGCATTCATGTCCCATGGCTCGGTAGTCACGAAGCGGTCGCCACTGCGCTGCACAAAGGTGGCGCGCATGACCGGGTCTTGTCCGGTAAAAGCCGCCAAACGGCCACCGTCGCGCAGTTGGGCCAGCAGTTCTTGCGGCACGGCTGCGATGGAGCCGCTCAGGACGATGACATCAAACGGGCCGTCTGGCACGGTGCCGGGTTGTGCGCCGTCGGCCAAACGCACGGTGACGTTGGTGACACCGGCGCTTTCTAAGTTTTCGCGCGCCATTTCGGCCAATTCAGGCACGATTTCAAGGGTGACAACATGGTGGGTGCGGTAGGCCAGCAAGGCAGCCATATAGCCCGAGCCAGCACCGATTTCGAGCACGCGGTCGTTTTTTTGCACTTTCAGGTCTTGCAGGATGCGCGCTTCTACTTTGGGGTTGAGCATGCAATGGCCGGTGCGGGCAATGTCTTCGGGCGCGCCGTGCAGCGGAACTTCAATGTCCATGAAAGCCATGGTGCTGCAAGCGGGCGGTACAAATTGCTCGCGCTTGACGGCGGCCAGCGTCTCTAAGACATCTGCGTCGTGTACCAACCATGTTCTGATTTGCTGCTCAATCATGTTGTAGCGGGCTTGCTCGACGGAATCGTTGACAAGTTCAGGGGGCGAGTTCAGGGGCATATTCATGGAAAATCTCCGAAAAAGGCAAAAAATGGCAAGTAGCGAACGATAAACGGCGGTGATTCAAGACAAACCGTCAATTCTAGGGCGGCCCTGCCCCTTGCCCGCCAGAACCTGCCAGAACCCCGCCAGAACCCCGCCAGAACCCCGCCAGAACCCGCCAGAACCCCGTCAGAAACCCGCCAGAACTCCGCCAGACCGCGCCAGAACCCGCCAGATGCCCGCCAGAACCCCGCCAGAACCCCGCCAGAACCCCGCCAGGACCCGCCAGAACCCCGCCAGAACTCCG
>CAIRYF010000475.1 GCA_903882725.1 uncultured Simplicispira sp. | reverse complement strand
CCAAGGGTTTTCGCCAGCACAGCGTAAAAGCACCATCCGCACTGCCGCCTTCAGCGCCTTTTGTGTGATTGCTATTTGCGCCCTGCTGGGGCTGCAAATTCTGGAATTTTTTAATATTTCGCTGCCCAGCTTTCAGGTGGGTGGAGGTCTGCTGCTTTTGATCAGTGCGATGAATATGCTCAACGCCCAACCGGCAGAAGCAAAACCCCTGACCAACGAGCTGGAAGAAGGTGCCGAAAAAGCTGCTACCGGCTCCAGCATCGCCGTGGTGCCGCTGACCATTCCGCTGCTCACCGGTCCGGCCAGTATGTCCACCGTAGTGATCTACGCCGACCGCGCACAAAACCTGTGGCAACACGCCGCGCTTATCGGCTACGGCGTCGTAATTGGCCTGGCCACCGTGGTGTGCTTTTCGCTTGCCGACCCCATTGCGCGCGTACTAGGCAAAACCGGCATCAACGTCATGACACGTTTAATGGGCTTGATTTTGGCCGCGCTGGCAGTCGAAGTGATGGCCGATGGACTGGGCAAACTATTTCCACTGCTGGCACGCTGAACCACAGCATCAGGCCATCGCGCCATATATCGTCAGTGCGCGCCACCGGTGCCAGCAGGACTGGCGCTTGCGGCGGCAGTAGCATCGGGCGTGGCGCGCAACAGGCTCATGGAGAGACGGTGTAGCCCTCTTCGGTAATAGCGATGATGATGGCGTCGCGTGGCTCAATGCTGTTCACGGTAACTTTGTCATTAGGGCGGTCAACTTCTACGACAGCTTCTCGGTCGATGCGTCTAACAGCGTCAATGATGGATTGCTCGCAACGGGCGCAAAGCATATCTTTGATGACGAATCGGTATTCCATGGAGGTGTGCCTTTCAAGGGTAGTGAAACAATGGGAAACGCGCATTGCACCATGAACCTTAACGCTAAGGCAAGGTGATCCTTGACTTTGCCATGGCACCATGGCGTCAAGGTTTAAGGTAAAGACATGAACACCACCACTACCGCCGCCGCCGCCACCGCCACCACCGCACCATCCTTCCACACCAGTCAAGGCGCTCGCCAAGAATTGGATATGTCGATTGGCGGCATGACCTGCGCCAGTTGCTCAGGCCGCGTCGAGCGCGCGCTGCGCAAGGTGCCGGGCGTAATTGAGGTGGCGGTAAATTTAGCAACCGAATCGGCGCGCATCCAAGTCGCGTTACCCAGCGGCGCTGATGTTAGCGCCATGGACGCGCTGCTGCGCCGCACGGTGCGCAATGCCGGTTACGAGCCGCTGACAGCTGCGGCCAGCGCAGCGCGCGAAGCAACTCCTTCACCTTGGACGGGTTTTATGCCGATAGCCATTGGCCTGCTGCTGTCGATACCGTTGGCATTGCCCATGCTGGGTGACTTGCTTGGCCAGCACTGGATGCTGCCCGCATGGGTGCAATTTTTGTTGGCAACGCCAGTGCAATTTATTTTGGGAGCGCGCTTTTACAAAGCTGGCTGGGCGGCGGCCAAGGCGCTGGCCGGCAATATGGATTTGCTGGTCGCTATTGGCACCAGCGCCAGCTGGGGCTTGTCGATATGGCTGTGGCTGACCGCTGCGCCGGGCACGATGCCGCATTTGTACTTTGAGGCCTCTGCCGTCGTCATTACGCTGGTGCTGCTGGGCAAGTGGTTAGAGGCCCGCGCCAAGCACCAAACCACGGCGGCAATTCGCGCGCTGCACGGGCTGCGCCCGGAGGTGGCGCACCTAATGGGCAAGCACGGCGAGGTCGATATACCAGTAGCCGAGGTAATGCAAGGCGACCACTTGGTAGTGCGCCCGGGCGAGCGCTTTCCGGTCGATGGCACGCTGCTCGAAGGCGATACGCAAGTCGATGAATCCATGCTGACCGGCGAACCGCTGCCGGTGGTCAAGGCACTGGGCGATGCGCTGACCGGCGGATCCATCAACGGTGATGGCCGGGTCGTATTGCAGGTGCAGGCAGTAGGTGCCGAAACCGTGCTGGCCCGCATCATCCGCTTGGTCGAGGACGCGCAGGCGGCCAAAGCGCCCATCCAGCGCTTGGTAGACAAAGTGGCCAACGTGTTTGTGCCAGTGGTGCTGTTGATTGCGCTGGCAACGCTGCTGGGCTGGCTGTGGGCGGGCGTCGGGGTGGAGCTGGCGTTGATCCGCGCCGTGGCAGTGCTGGTGATTGCCTGCCCGTGCGCGCTGGGCTTGGCGACGCCAGCGGCCATCATGGCTGGCACCGGCGTGGCGGCCAAAAACGGCATTTTGATCAAAGACGCGCAGGCGCTGGAGCTGGCACACCAAGTCGATACGGTGGCATTTGACAAGACCGGCACGCTGACCGTCGGCCAGCCGCGCTTGACAGCATTTCACGTGAAACCGGGGCTGGACGAGGCGGCGCTGCTGCAAGCGGCAGCCAGCGTGCAAAGCGGCAGCGAACACCCGCTGGCGCGCGCAGTGGTGCAAGCGGCGCAGCAGCGCGGTTTGGCATTGACCGCGCCCGATGCGGTACACGCCGTGCCGGGGCGCGGCACCGAGGGCGAAGTAAACGGCCAGCGTTACTTGCTGGGCAGTCTGCGTTGGATGCAAGAGCTGGGCGTGGTGCTGGGCCCGCTGGCAGCGCAAGCGCAGCAATTGCAAAACGACGGTGCCACAGTCTCTGCCATGGCCGTGCGCGCCGTGCAGGGCACACAAAGCGTGCAATTGCAGGCGCTGATGGCCTTTGGCGACGAGCCTAAACCCGGGGCGCGCGCGGCACTGGCGGCACTGAAAGCGCGTGGCATTCGCACGGTGATGATTTCGGGCGACAACCAAGGTGCCGCTCAAGCCATGGCGCGGCGCTTGGGCCTAGACCCGGCCGCCGGCGATGTGCGCGCGCAAGTGCTGCCCAGTGACAAAGCCGCACAGGTGCGCGCATTGCAGCAAAACGACGGCGGTCAACGGCACATCGTGGCGATGGTCGGTGACGGGGTCAATGACGCACCGGCGCTGGCCGCTGCCGATGTCGGCATGGCCATGGGCAATGGCACCGATGTCGCCATGCACGCGGCGGGCATCACGCTGATGCGCGGCGACCCAGCACTGGTGGCGGCCGCGCTAGACATTTCACACCGCACGGTGCTAAAGATTCGGCAAAACCTATTTTGGGCATTTGCTTACAACGTAGCTGGCATTCCGCTGGCAGCGCTGGGCTATTTAAGCCCGGTGGTAGCGGGTGCGGCGATGGCACTGAGCTCGGTCAGCGTGGTGACCAATGCGCTGCTGCTCAAACGCTGGCGCATCAAGTAGCCAAAAACAGATACGAAAAAAAACATGAGTTTATTGGGTGCAGCCCTTATACATCAAGCGGTTTAAGCTATCAAAATAGGACTATTTTGTAGGGCCAAAAGCATCTTCGCGCACAATCTCTTGCGTTCAAAGGCGATACACACATACACACCAAGAGGTTTTCTGATGGGCAACCGACTCTCACAAATTGCCACGCGCACCGGCGACGATGGCACCACCGGTTTGGGCGATAACACCCGCGTCCCCAAGCACCACCTGCGCGTGCAAGCCATGGGCGATGTTGATGAGCTGAACTCGCACATCGGCCTGCTGCTGTGCGAGCCGCTGCCCGCCCAGGTGCGCGAGCTGCTGATCGACGTGCAGCACCAGCTATTCAACTTGGGCGGCGAGCTGTCGATTCCGGGCTTTGCGCTGCTGCAAGAGCCTGCGGTGCTGCAACTGGACCAAGCGCTGGCAACCCACAACGAGGCGTTGCCGCGCCTGCAAGAATTCATCTTGCCCGCCGGTACGCGCGCCGCCGCCCAAGCGCACATTTGCCGCACCGTGGCCCGCCGCGCCGAGCGCGCCGTGGTGGCGCTGGGCGCGATTGAAGCTGTGCGCCCCGAGCCGCGCCCCTACCTCAACCGCTTGTCGGACTTGATGTTTGTGCTCGCGCGCGTCTTTAACCGCATGGATGGCCGCGGCGGCGACGACGTATATTGGAAAAGCGAGCGCCTGGCGCAGGCCCAAGCTATATAACCCAAGACTGCACTGACCCACACCCCGCAACCCGCAACCCACAACCCGCGAGATCCACCATATGGCTTACTTTATTTGGGGGGATGACCTGCTCATCGACAACGGCCAGCTCGACCAAGACCACCGAGTGCTAATTGAGCAAATCAATAAACTGCACAGCGCCACAAAAGTGGGTGGCGGCCAAGAAATTGTAGGTAAAACACTTGAAAATCTGATTCGCAACACGCTGGAGCACATCCGGCGTGAAGAGCAATTCATGACCCAAATTAACTATCCGGGCCAAAAAGAACACGAAGCCGACCATGTTCGTTTTGTCAACAGTTTGCGCGACCTACAACGCAAATATGGTTTGGGCAGCATCACCGTAGCCGCACAACTATCGACCTTGCTGCGCGACTGGCTATCGCTGCACATTCAGCGCTACGACAAAGACATTTTTCACTTCATGGAAGAGCAAAAATGCACCAAGCGCACCAAACGCACTCGTTAATTTCAGCGGCCTAGCGCCACCGGTGCCGCCTCCCACTGGCTCTCACTGGCACCCACACCGATAATTTAGGGCGTGTTATTGAAGCCATGTTCAAATAGCCTCTCATTTTTGAATGATTTTTAATGACACAACAGCGCCACGCACTGACCGATGCGCAATGGCAGCGCATGGTTGTCCATCTTCCCCCTGTGCTCGGTCGCCCCGGGCGTGATGACCGGCTGTTCATTGATGCGGTTCTGTGGATCGCTAAAACAGGCGCTCCTTGGCGTGATCTGCCGGCCCGTT
>CAIRYF010000474.1 GCA_903882725.1 uncultured Simplicispira sp. | reverse complement strand
TGGACGGCATCCACATCTTCTTTCCCGACCCGTGGCACAAGAAAAAACACAACAAGCGCCGCCTGATCCAAGCGCCCTTGGTCGCCAAGCTGGCCGCACGCCTTAAACCCGGCGGCTACCTGCACTGCGCCACCGACTGGCAGCCCTATGCCGAACAAATTTTGCAGGTGTTGTCTGACGAGCCTTTGCTGACCAACAGCAGCCACAGCACTGATGGTTACGCGCCCCAGCCCGACTACCGCCCGCTGACCAAATTTGAAAACCGTGGCCTGCGCTTGGGCCACGGCGTTTGGGATGTCGTTTTTGTCCGCGCCGCCTAATGCCCCGAGCCAGCGCTACAACACCCTTGCCATGAAACCCATCTTGCAAAATCTGGTCGAAATGACCGGTCACCGCGATTACTTGCGGCTTGAGGTCTCCGTGCTGTCCACGCTGCAACAGCTCTCGGGCATTTTGGAGGCGCGCGCGCTGGAGGTTTTTCTGCTCAATGGCCTGCGCTATACCCGGCCACGCACCTGGATGCAGGACGGGCAATGGACATCGACCGAATCCGAAGCGGCCGCCGACTCCCAGCGCCAACTGCTTGATCAGCTGCCCGATTTGCAGCACTGCATCCAAGAGCGCAACCCATATGTCTGCACCGCCATAGGCAAAAACCGCTACACACTGTGGCTGCCGGTGTGGATGCACGACCAAGTCAGCACCTGCCTTGAAGTGACCCAGTCGCGCCCGTTTTCAGCGCACCGGCTCGAAGTGCTGACCGCCATCTTCAACGTCTACCAAAACTACCAAAGCCTGCTGGACTACAGCGAGCGCGACGCCCTGACCGGCCTGTTTAACCGCAAAACTTTTGACGATCAGTTTGCCCGCCACGCCAGTATCGAAAGCGGCATACCCGACGACGAACGCCAGCAATGGCTGGCAGTGATCGACATCGACCACTTCAAACAAGTCAACGACCGTTTTGGCCACCTGTATGGAGACGAGGTGCTGATTTTGATGGCCAACATCTTGCGTAACTCGTTTCGCAGCCACGACCGAATTTTTCGCTTTGGCGGTGAAGAGTTTGTGGTGCTGCTGCGCTCGACCTCATTGGCTACCGCGCACAAGGTGTTCAACCGCTTTCGCCAAACGGTGGAGGAATACAGCTTTCCACAGGTGGGGCGCATCACGGCGAGTGTCGGCTTTGTCTCGACCGCAGCCAATACGCCGGTCGAAATTTTGGGCCAAGCCGACCAAGCGCTGTATTTCGCCAAAGAAAATGGCCGCAACCAGGTGCGTTTTTATGACGATCTGGTCGCTAGCGGCGATTTACAGGCGCGTATCAGCAACGAAGATATTGAGCTGTTTTAGATCTTCTGCGCCACCCAGCCAGCCACCGAAGCCAGCGCGGCCGACAAACCGGCCGGGTTGGTGCCACCGGCCATCGCCATATCGGCCTTGCCGCCGCCCTTGCCGCCGACTTGTTGGGCGACAAAATTGACCAGCTCCCCGGCTTTGACCTTGCCGACGGCATCGGGCGTGACGCCCGCCGCTATTTGCACCTTGTCGCCATCGACCGTGGCCAGCACGATGGCGGCGCTTTTGAGCTTGTCTTTGAGCTTGTCCATGGTCTCGCGCAGCGTTTTGGCATCGGCACCATCGAGGCGCACCGCCAGCACCTTCAGGCTGCCCACACTCCCACCCACATCGACCGCTTGATCCAGCAAGCTATCGCCTTGCGACGAGGCCAGCTTGCCCTTCAGGGCGGCCACGTCTTTTTCCAGCGCTTTAACTTGCTCCAGCACTTGGCCGACGCGGCCAGTGATTTCCGCCGTGGGCGCTTTGAGCACGCCAGCCACTTGCGCCACCGTGCCTTCGAGGAGCTGCAAATACGCCAGCGCATTCAGCCCGGTGACGGCTTCGATGCGGCGCACGCCGGCGGCCACGCCGCCTTCGCCGACCACTTTGAACAGGCCAATGTCGCCGGTGCGCTGCACGTGCGTGCCGCCGCACAGCTCGCGGCTGCTGCCAATGTCGAGCACGCGCACGGTTTCGCCGTACTTTTCGCCAAACAGCATCATGGCGCCGGTTTTTTGGGCAGACTCGATGTCCATCACCCGCGCCTGCGCCGCAGCGTTGGCCAAAATTTCTGCGTTGACGCGCCGCTCAATCTCCACAATTTCTGCTGCGCTCACGGCGGC
>CAIRYF010000473.1 GCA_903882725.1 uncultured Simplicispira sp. | reverse complement strand
ATAAATCCTCAGCGCGCCAACACCGCCGCCAGCGCCACGCCGGTGTGCGTACCGCGCTGCACCACGCCCTCAGGCGTGGCTTGGGCCACGATACGGCCACCGGCGTGGCCGCCTTCGGGACCAAGGTCTAGCACCCAGTCGGCTTCGGCAATCACGTCCAAATCGTGCTCAATGACGATCACGCTGTGGCCAGCGCTCACCAAGCGGTGCAGCACGCCAATCAGCTTGTCCACGTCGGCCATGTGCAGGCCCACCGTCGGCTCGTCCAGTACGTACAGCGTGTGCGGCGCTTTTTGGCCCCGGCGCGTGACGTCATCGCGCACCTTGGTCAGCTCGGTCACCAGTTTGATGCGCTGCGCTTCGCCGCCCGACAGCGTTGGACTGGGCTGGCCCAGCGTCAAATAGCCCAAGCCGACGTCTTGCAGCAGTTGCAGCGGGTGCGCAATGCCGGGCATGGCGGCAAAGAAGCCGACGGCTTCATCGACCTCCATGTGCAGCACGTCACCAATGCTTTTGCCGCGCCACGTCACGGCCAGTGTTTCGGGGTTAAAGCGCGCGCCGTGGCAGGCTTCGCACGGCACTTTGACGTCGGGCAGAAAGCTCATGGCGATGGTGCGGATGCCTTGGCCTTCGCAGCCCGGGCAGCGTCCAGCACCGGTGTTAAAGCTAAAGCGCCCCGGTGCGTAGCCGCGTGCTTTGGCTTCCAGCGTCTCGGCAAACAGCTTGCGCACCGTGTCCCAAAAGCCGATGTAGGTGGCCGGGCAGCTGCGCGGGGTTTTGCCAATGGGCGTTTGGTCCACTTCCAGCACGCGGTCAATGCTTTCAAAGCCTTGCAGACCGGTGCAGCCGATGAGCGGCGGCGCTTGGCCCGCGTCCATTGCCTCGCGCCCGGCTTTGGTACTGCGCTGCTGCACCCACGCCTGCACGTTGGTCAGCAGCACGTCGCGCGCCAGTGTCGATTTGCCCGAGCCGCTGACGCCCGTCACCGCCACCAAGCGCTGCAACGGCACGCGGGCGGTGATGTGGTGCAGGTTATGCAGGCTAGCGCCGTGGACGGTCAGCCAAGCGGTGGGGGTGTCTGCTATCTTTTCAGAAGCTGCAAGCGCTTGATTTTGCTTATTTTCAGGTGCTTTTGTATCTGAAAGCTTTGTAATACGTGCGCTTGCAGCTCTCATTTTGGTATCGACACCGCGCCGCGCTTGCAGCGGATGGCGCATGGCGTGCAGCAAATAGCGGCCAGTTTGCGAGTCGGGCGCGGCGGTGATGTCGGCGACGCTGCCCTGTGCCACCAGCTGGCCGCCGCGTTGGCCGGCGCTGGGGCCGATGTCGATGATGTGGTCGGCGGCGCGGATGGTGTCTTCGTCGTGCTCGACCACCACCAGCGTGTTACCTTTGGCGCTGAGTTGGTGCAGGGCGCCCAGCAAAATTTGGTTGTCGCGCGCGTGCAGGCCGATGGTCGGCTCGTCCAGCACGTAGCACACGCCCTGCAAATTGCTGCCCAGCTGGGCGGCTAGGCGGATGCGCTGCGCCTCACCGCCCGACAGCGTCGGCGCGCCCCGGTCCAGCGTCAAGTAGCCAAGGCCGACTTCTTCCAAAAACGCCAGCCGGCTTTTGATTTCTGGCAGCAGGTCGCGGGCGATTTCGGCCTCGCGCCCGCTCAGGGCCAGCGTTTCGGCCCACGCGCGGATATCGCTGACCGACAGGCGCGCAATGTCGGTGATGGCCACGCCGGCAAATTGCACCGCCCGCGCCGTGGCGTTCAGCCGCGTGCCGTGGCAAGTCGGGCAGGCCAGGCCCGCCACGTCTTCGACCTCGGGTTCGGCAAAGGTTTGTTCGCGGCCCTTTTGGTCGTCGGCCAGCACCGAGTCGTCAAACACCTTGCGCTGGTCTTTGGTCAGCTGCACGCCGGTGCCGACGCAGTCCGGGCACCAGCCGTGTTTGCTGTTGTACGAGAACAGGCGCGGGTCGAGTTCGGCATAACTGGTGGCGCAGACCGGGCAGGCGCGCTGGGTCGAAAACACCTGCAGCTGGCCAATGCCTGCCGTGGGCAAGTCGCCCGCCAGCGCCTCGGCCAAGCCGTCCAACTGGCTGAGGATATGCACCACGCCATTGCCGTGTTGCAGCGCCTGCGCCAGTGCGCGGCGCAGCAGGGCTTCGTTGTCGGCGCGCACGTCCAGGCTCATCACCGGCAGCTCGATGGTGTGCTCCTTGAAGCGGTCGAGGCGCGGAAACGGCGCGGTCGGCACAAAGTTGCCATCGACGCGCAAATGCGTATGGCCGCGCGGGCGCGCCCAGTCGGCCAGCTCGGTGTAGACGCCCTTGCGGTGCATCACCAGTGGTGCCAGCAGGCCGATGTGCTGGCCTTGGTAGGTGTGCAGCAGCTGCGCGGCGATGCTGTCGGTGGTTTGCGGCTGCACCGCTGCGCCGTCGTGCGTGCAGTGCTGCACGCCCAGCTTGACGTACAGCAGGCGCAAATAGTGCCAAACCTCGGTGGTGGTGCCCACCGTGCTTTTGCGCCCGCCGCGTGACAAGCGCTGCTCAATCGCCACCGTCGGCGGAATGCCGTAGACCGCGTCCACTTCGGGCCGCCCGGCCGGTTGCACGATGGAGCGCGCGTAGGCGTTGAGCGATTCCAAATACCGCCGCTGGCCTTCGTTGAACAAAATATCAAACGCCAGCGTGGACTTGCCCGAGCCCGACACCCCGGTGACAACGTTGAATTTGCCACGTGGAATGTTGACACTCAAGGATTTCAGGTT
>CAIRYF010000472.1 GCA_903882725.1 uncultured Simplicispira sp. | reverse complement strand
GGTATTCACCATCGAGCGCATCACCATGCGCCGCAACCCGATCTATCACTCCACCTATACCGGTAAGCCGCCCGACGAACCGGCGATGCTGGGCGTGGCGCTGAACGAAGTGTTCGTGCCGCTGCTACAGAAACAGTTTCCCGAGATCGCCGATTTCTACCTGCCGCCGGAAGGGTGCAGCTACCGCATGGCGGTCGTGTCGATCAAGAAGCAATATCCGGGGCACGCCAAGCGCGTGATGTTCGGTATCTGGAGCTTCCTGCGCCAGTTCATGTACACCAAGTTCATCATCGTGGTGGACGACGACATCGACGTGCGCGACTGGAAAGAGGTCATCTGGGCGATCACCACGCGCGTCGATCCGGCGCGCGACACGATGCTGATTGAGCACACGCCGATCGATTACCTTGACTTCGCCTCGCCCGTCAGCGGCCTGGGCAGCAAGATGGGGCTAGACGCCACCAACAAATGGCCGGGCGAAACGCAGCGCGAATGGGGCCGCACCATGGCCATTGACTCCGAAGTGGCCGCGCGGATGCAGGCGCTGGGGGATGCGCTGGGCTTTTGACATCCTCCCCGCCCTAAAACCGTTGGTCAGTTTTTGCAGGTCGTAGCCACTGAGCCACTGGTGGCGCTGTTAAATTGCACAAAAACTGGTTTCATTGCAAAAATTAAACACCTGATTGACCTGACGCGCCATCACAGCCAGCACGCAGGCGTGCTTGTCTTTGATGCGCAAGCGCAGGGTTTTGGTGCAATCCATGCTGTACATTATCATTGGTCTCGTAAATTAATGTAAGAGGAATTATGGCCCGCCCACGCAAGTTAGATGGCGATTTACGCCACGGAAGGCATTGTGTATTTGCCCTCCATGTTCATTTGGTATTTATAACCAAATTTCGGCGCAATGTGTTCAAGAAAGAGCATCTCGATGCCATGCAACTGATTCTCGCAAGCGTCTGCAAGGATTTTGATGCCCAGTTGGTGGAGTTCAACGGCGAACACGATCACGTACACCTGCTGATCAACTATCCGCCCAAGGTGGCCCTGTCCACTCTGGTCGCTTCGCTCAAGGGTGTCTCGTCGCGGCTGCTGCGCAAGCAGTTTGGGGACTTTCATCCGTGGCTTAAACGCCGGGGCGTTCTGTGGTCGCCTTCCTACTTTGCCTCAAGCTGCGGGGGTGCGCCGATTGACATTCTTCGGCAATACATCGAGGAGCAGCAAACGCCCCATTAGGACACCTGCGGCTTGGGCGCGGTCAGCGCACAAAGCCGTCGTAGCCGGTTTTTAGAATCAGCACGCTGACCACCAAGATAAAAATACCGCGCACAAAGCCAGTGCCGTGTTTCAACGCCATGTGCGTGCCCAGTACGCTGCCCAGCACATTGGCCAGCGCCAGCGGCAGGGCAAAGTGCCACCAAATATGGCCTTTGAGCGAGAACAAAATCAGCGCCGCAATGTTGGTCGAGACGTTGAGCAGCTTGGCCGAGGCCGAGGCGTTTAAAAAATCGTAACCCAGCAGGCGCACAAACAAAAAGACAAAAAAACTGCCGGTGCCAGGGCCAAAAAAGCCGTCGTAAAAACCAATGGTGACGCCAATCAGGCTGGCGGCGACCCATTCGGCCCGGCCTGCGTAGCGCGGCGCGTGGTGGCGACCCAGTTCTTTTTTGGCCAGCGTGTAGCCCAGCACGCACACCAGCACCAACGGCAGCAGTTTGCGCAAAAAGTCGGGCGACAGGGCCGTCACCGCCCAAGCACCAGCAAAGGCACCGCCAAAGCCAGCCAGCGCCGCCGGCAGCATGGCGTGCCAGCGAATTTGCACCCGGCGGCTGTATTGCCAAGTGGCCATGGCCGTGCCCCAGACCGAGCCGGCCTTGTTGGTGCCCAGCAGCGTTGCCGGTGGTGCGCTGGGAAAGGTGGCAAACAGGGCCGGCAACAAAATCAGCCCACCGCCGCCGACGATGGCATCCACAAAGCCAGTGCCGTGTTTCAACGCCATGTGCGTGCC
>CAIRYF010000471.1 GCA_903882725.1 uncultured Simplicispira sp. | reverse complement strand
GTGGTCGCGCGGCAATTTCACCGACTCGCTGGCCAGTGGTTATCAAATCGAGTTGCTGTTGGGCGGCGAACAACTGATTGGCTACTTTGTCGCCATGCCCGGCGTCGAAGAAGCACATTTGCTCAACATCACCGTGGCACCCGAGTTTCAACGACAAGGCTGGGCCGTAGTGCTGCTGGACGCGCTGGCGTTGTGGGCACGCGGACGCGGCGCGCAATGGCTGTGGCTAGAAGCGCGCGTCAGCAACCTGCGCGCACGCCACATCTATGAAAAATACGGTTTTCAGCGCGTCGGCGAGCGCAAGCGCTACTACCCCGGCCCCGGCACGCAGCGCGAGGACGCCATCGTCATGAGCTACGCCTTGGTGAACGCGCTGTGAGCACCTTATGAGCCTGCACCTCGACACCCGCCAGCGTGCCATGCTGCAAGAAATGGGCGTACACGCCTGGTCGCCCCGGTCTGTGCCGGTCACGGCGGCAAGTGCGCCCAGCACCGCAGCCGCACGCACGGTGCCCCCTACAGCGGTGCCCGCACCAACCCGCACACCGCGCCCCGCGCCATCAGCGCCATCCGCACGATCCGCAGCACCAGCGCAAACCATCGCCGCCAGCGCTGCACCTGCTCCCACTGCGCCCACAAGACCCGCCAACACCGCGCTGACATGGACGCTGCAAGCGCCGCAGCCGCTGTACCCCCACGCGCCCCCCTGCACGCCCACCGGCACCAGCCATGCCACCCCACGCTGGCTGCTACTGACCGAGGGCAGCGCCGACACCGACCCGCTGGCCGGTGAAGCCGGTGCGCTGCTGGACAATATGCTGCACGCGCTGCGCTTGCGCCAGCAGCCACAGGTATTTATCTGCGTACTGACCCCACAGGCACCAGAGGCCAGCGCTGGTGCCTCAGGCACCGCTGATAGCGCTATCAGCGCCGACAACACCAATAACGCCGCACCCTGCGCCGCCGCTTTGGCCCAAGCCATCGCCCAAGTGCAACCCGCTGTCGTACTGGTGATGGGCCGCGCAGCCGCCCGCAGCGCCCTGGGCCGCAGCGAGCCGCTGGGCCAGTTGCGCGCTCTGTCGCACAGCACCAACGGCGTGCCCGCCGTAGTCACTTACGACGCCGCCTACCTGCTGCGCGCCCCAACAGCCAAAGCCGGTGCGTGGGATGACCTGTGCCGCGCGCGGGCGCTGGCAGCAGCCAATCAGGCCAAACCAGTCAACGGCTGACTGGCTACGAGTCCGATTCAACCCTGCATCACTTGCTGCGCGGCTTGGGCCAGAAAACCAGAACGGGTCATGTGGTGGGCACTGGCCCACGCATCAATTTGCTGCACCAGATTGGAAGGCAGACTGATATTGAGACGCACTGGCTTGGTTTCGATACGACTCAGATCAATCTCAGCCAGCAGCCAAACACCACCTTGGTAGTCGGGGTGATGGGCCAATTGCTCCAACGCCGTGGGCGCAGGCACCGCCTCAGGTTCGCCATGAAAATGGGCTTCGACTGCTTCTTGAATCGCTGCTGGCAAACCGGCCCAATCGTCAGCCGCAGAAAAGCAACCCGGAAAGTCGGGAAAACTGACGCCGTGGGCCTCTTGGTCATTGCCCAAATGCACATAGACGGGGTACAGCATGGAATGGCACTCCTTGAAAAACTAAAAAACTGACAAACCAAACACCCCCTCACAAGCCCGCTTGCTTGATGATGCTGCGCACCGTGGCAATCAACAGGTCTTTTTTAGGGTGTGGCACCGTCACCTTACCCGGCTTGCTGGGATGTTTGAACTGGTGGTGCGAGCCCACCGCATGCACTAAATACCAGCCATCGGCCTTGAGTCGTCGAATGATGTCGATGCTTTTCATGTGCCAATAATACACACCAATACACAAAATTTCAGCACCTTATACATCAGCATTGCGCGCGGCACCTCTTGTCAACAACACACTCCAGTGCGGCGTTTCATAGCATCGAATGCGATAATCCCCGGTTCACGTTTTTGCTCAAAAAAAGGCCATGGAAACCTACCCCAGTTGGTAGCTTTCAACTCC
>CAIRYF010000470.1 GCA_903882725.1 uncultured Simplicispira sp. | reverse complement strand
CGTTTATAGGCGGGCTCAGGCGTATTAGGCACCGGCATCAGTGGCAAAGGTTGCATGGCGCGGCCATAGATGCGCTGCACACGCGCTTGCAGCGGCGGGTGGCTGTCCAAGCGGCACCCTAGCACGCTGTGCTGGGGCACATCGACCAGCAGCAGGTGCTGCAAGGCCGGATGCGACAGGCCAGCGTGGCCCGTGGAATGGTGGTTCGGTGCGCCACTGAGGCGCTGCGCCATGACTTTGCGCAGCACGCCGCCCAAGCCGTCGCGGCTGCGCGTCCATTGCACGGCGCGGGCGTCGGCCAAAAATTCGCGCTGGCGCGACACTGCCGCCTTGAGTAGCCGTCCGGTCAGCCAGCCGGTCAAACCAGCCAGCATGATGGCCGAACCAAACCACCAGGCCAGCCCCCGGCGCTCGCGCATTTCTTCGCCAAAGTGGTACACCAATTCCAGCCCAAATACCATGCCAACCAAGCGCATATTCAGGCGTGTGTCGCCCTCATGCAGGTGGCTTAACTCGTGCGCCACCATGCCTTGCAACTCGTCGCGGGTCAGCCATTGCAATGCGCCTTCGGTCACGGCAACGACAGCATCCGCATCGTCCCAGCCAGCGGCAAAGGCGTTGATGGCATCGGTGCGTGGCAACACCATCACTTGCGGACGCGCCATGTTGGCGGCAATGCACAGTTCTTCGACGATGTTGCACAGGCGCTGCTCGGCGTGGGTCAGTGCGGGTCTGGCCTCGCGCGCCCCTATGCGCTGCGCCAGCTTGACGCCACCGGCGCGCAGGTTAGATGTCTCCAGCCACCAGCCACCCAATACCAGCAACAGCGATACGCCAATATTGGTCACCAAAAATCCCGCCGGAAAACCCAAATGCACCGGCAGCAGCGCCGCCATCAGCCACCACGCCAGCACCAGCGCGGCGTGTACCCCCACCACCAACAACAGCACCGCCAGCGCAAACGCTAGCAGCAAGCGACGCGTTTGGCTGCGCGCGCTAGCTTGGTGGTCCCAGAACTTCATGGCACGGCGTTGAAAAAGCCAATGCCGTTAAAACTGGACCTTCGGCGCGGTGCGCTCTTGCTCGCTGTGCGTGGCTTGCAGCATCGGCGCTGGGGCAAAACCCAGCAGGCGAGCGACGATCAGCGCCGGAAACTGCATCGCCGCGTTGTTGAAGTCCAGCGCTTGGTCGTTAAACGCTTGGCGTGCAAAGCCGAGGCGGTTTTCGGCGCTGGTCAGCTCTTCGGACAGCGACTGCATGGCAGCGTCGGCTTTGAGGTCGGGATAGGCCTCGGCCACCACCATCAGCCGACCCAAGCTAGCCCCCAGCGCCTGCTCGGCCAGCGCCAGCGCGCCGACTGCGGCGGCGCTGGTCGGTGCGGCGCGCACTTGGCTGGCGGCACCTTGCGCTTGGCCACGCGCAGCAATCACCGCTTGCAGCGTGCTGGCTTCGTGCTGTAGATAGCCGCGTGCGACTTCGACCAAGTTGGGCACCAAGTCGTAGCGGCGCTTGAGCTGCACGTCAATCTGCCCAAACGCGTTGGTGATGCGGTTGCGCAGCTGTACCAACCGGTTGTAAATCGACACTGCCCATAGCAGTACCACGGCCAGCAGGCCCAGCAATACCCATCCAGTCATTGACATATGGCGCTTCCTTGTCCTTGTCTATGCTGTGCATCTTAGGGGAAAGGCTGGCTGGCATATCAACCAGCGACACACTCTGTCGCAGCTGGGGTAAGTTATAGTGGTATTGCAGCGAGAGGATGCTTACCGGGTGTCGTGTTTGGAGGTAAAAGCGTCAGCAAAAAATTCTTCTGTTGGCAAGCCGCGCTGGCCTACGTAGGCCCGCCACGCTGAATCGACCACGATGGGCGCGCCGCAGGCATAGACTTGGTGGCCTGATAAATCAGAAAAATCATCTAACACCGCTTGGTGGACAAAGCCGGTGCGCCCGCTCCAGCTATCTTCTGGCAGAGCGTCAGAGACTACCGGCACATACGACAGCTGTGGCATTTCGTCTAAACGTGCGCGTACCCAAGCGTCCAAATACAAATCGTGCGGACGCCGCCCACCCCAATACAGCGTTACAGGGCGCGTGGCCGGGAGTGTGCTGCCCTTGAACTGCATATGTTCAATCAGTGCCTTGAGTGGTGCAAATCCAGTCCCTGAGGCCAGCAAGATAATGGGTTTGTCAGAATCCTCGCGCAAAAAGAAGCTACCAAACGGGCCTTCAATGCGCAAAATTTCTTTCTCTTTCAGGGTGCTAAACACATGGTCAGTGAACTTGCCACCGGGCATATGGCGAATGTGCAATTCGATGCTGTGTTGCTCGGCTTGCTTGTGCGGTGCGTTGGCCATCGAGTAGGCGCGGCGGTCGCCCCCTGGCAGCAAAAACTCCACGTACTGGCCGGGGTGGTAGCGAAAGGCATCGGTCGCTGGCAGCTGCAAGTGCAGCTGCATTACATCGGACGATTTTTTCTCAAACGCGGTGATGCGCACTGGCATTTTGCGCACGGGGTAGCTGCTCTCATTTGTCACTTGGCGCGACTCCAGCTGCACATGGCTGTGCGCCACGCTACAGCAGGTCAACACAAAGCCATCGGCTTCTTCTTGCGCACTCAGCGCTTTGGCTTGGTGTTCACTGTGTACCACTGTACCCTCAATTTTTTTGCATTTACACGAACCGCACGCGCCATCTTTGCAGCCATAAGGCAGGCCTACCCCAGCACGGATGGCGGCACCCAGCAGCGTCTCGCCCGGCTCGGCAACGAAGCTGCGACCGCTGGGTTGGACAGTGACTTGAAAGGAAGATGAAAGCGGCGTTTGAGGCGTGGTGTGGGGCATGGTGTAGGTATCCTTAGACAGTTAATCACTGTAAAACAGAGCTAATTTTGCCTTCCCTATCTGAACATCGCCTTTCTTGCACACAAACTTGCCCCCAAAAATTATTGAATTTGCTATCGCTGACAAGGGGTGCTGCATGAGCGCGCTGGGTGCCTTGCCAGCGCGCTTTCGTCGTCAGCGCTTGCTCATTGTGGGCTGTGGTGATGTTGGCCTGCGGGTGGCCAGCCGCCTAATGAGCGGCCCCGGCGCGCAGCGCGTGCGTGTGCTGGCCCTGACATCTACACCTGCGCGCATACCCGCGCTGCGTGCGCTGGGTGTAACGCCGTTGCTGGGTAATTTGGATGCCCCGGCCACGTTGCGCCGCTTGGCTGGTCTGGCCACACGGGTGTTGCACCTAGCGCCGCCGCCATCGGGCACCGCAAGCAGCCACTGGTTGCGCGACCTGCGCACACTGGCCTTGGTGCGCGCTTTGCGCCATCGCAGTTTGCCGACGGCGCTGGTTTATGGATCCACCAGCGGCGTGTATGGCGATTGCGGCGGTGCTTGGGTCAGCGAAACCCGATCCGTTGCGCCAGAAACACCACGTGCCCAGCGCCGTGTGGACGCCGAACGCATGGTGCGTCACTTTGGCCGTAGCGGTGTGCGCGCCAGCATTTTGCGTATCCCCGGTATTTATGCCCCCGACCGCGAAGGCGGCACGCCCGAGAGACGGCTGCGCAAAGGCACGCCAGTGCTGCAGGCACAAGATGATGTTTTTACCAACCACATCCACGCTGATGATTTAGCTCGCGTTTGCACTGCTGCCCTGTGGCGTGGTGCGGCGCAGCGCGTGTACCACGTCAGCGACGATTCGCAGCTGAAGATGGGCGACTACTTTGATTTGGCCGCTGATTTGTATGGTTTGCCCCGCCCCCCGCGCGTGCCGCGCAGCACCGCGCAAGATCATTTGCCACTGGCACTGCTGAGTTTCATGGGTGAATCACGCCGTTTGAACAACACCCGCCTACGCCATGAACTGCGCGTGTCATTGCGCTACCCCACCGTATCCGAGGGGCTGCGCGGGCCAGCGTGAGGGTCTTTTAAGGCAAAGTAGCACCAGGCGGCGCTGGGCGTGACGACGAAATTGTTACGACTGCGAATTAAAGACAAAAATACTGAACGCCTTCTGGTGCAAAGCCGAGAAGTAAATATGGTTTTGAATTACTTGTCCGAGCTGGTAACAAAAGCTGGTCTCATATTCATCAATGCTTTGACATCCTCCCCGTCCTAAAGGACGGGGATTCCTGCTGCCAGGCGGCGATGTCCCGCCGCGAGAATGTTCCGTGCTGCATTCACGTCGCGGTCGTGTACCGCTGCGCACTCGCTGCACGTCCATTCCCTTATTCG
>CAIRYF010000469.1 GCA_903882725.1 uncultured Simplicispira sp. | reverse complement strand
GTCGGCATTGGCGCGCCGCCTATAGCCCCGGTACTTGTCGAGGAAGCTCAAAAGGTTGATCTCGCCACCGAGGAAGCCGCCTCGGTATTGAAAACGCTGCAGGAACGGCTGCAAGGCGACCACGAGCTGGAGCTCAGCCTGAGCTGGCGGCTGCAACGCCGGAGCTCGCAGCCATGACAATTTCGGTGCCCCAGATTGCCGCACAACTTGACGCGGTGTTGGCGCGCGAGCCAGCGGCCCTGGCCATTGCGATTCGCTCTGCCAGCAAGCAGGACTGGCCTGATGCAGTCATGCAGCGTGGGCGCCGATTTTCCCTGCGCTGGTGTGATTCCATGCTGGCGATGCGTGAGGCGCTGTGCGATGTTGAACAGGCCGAAAAGTCCAACGGGGGCGATGCTGGCCTTGTCGTCCTGACGCCACTGGGCTCGCACGAAATCGCTGAAGACATCGCTGCACGCCTGGCGCGCGGACGCGTCTTCCAGCCCGAGGGCTGGGAAATCGTGCGACAGCTTTTTGGCGCCAAAGAGGTCGATGCCCGCCTTGGGCGTTTCTCGTGGATGCCTCAAGTGCTGGTGGATGGTGCCGCCCAAGGTGCTTACGCGCCCGTTGCGAATGGTTTTCTCGACCTGGAAACGGCCTGGCGCGAACTGCTGCAGCGTTACCTGCAATTGGAAGTGGCACGGCCTGATGCCGGCACTTTGCTACGCTGGACGATGCAACCGACTGCCGATGCTTCGCTCAACCTATTGCCGGCCAACGCACGATCTGATGCGTTGCGCTGGTTGAGCGAATCGGCCGGGATGGCGGGCAGCATGGTGCTGGCCTGCGTGGCCGCGGGTCGCACGGGTGATGCCTTGGCGCTGGGGCTGGTCTGCGGGGTTCTATACGCCCAGGCAGGTGAAGGACAGTCCACCTTGGGCCATGCCACGATCCGGCTTGAGCGGTTTGTGAATGATGCGCATGTTGGCGTGAGCGAAGGGCGCGCCTGGGCTGGGGCCGCGCGGCAACTGGTTCGTGATGGCGGGGCCGATGTCTATCGGGCAGCGCTGGAGCGCGCCGATACCTTGTTGAACGATTTGCGGGTGGCTGAGTTCGCGCACCTGAGCGATGTTCTGCCGCAGGGCTTCGACCAGCGCATGCGCGCTTTTGCAGCGCACTTGACCCAGCATGTGCAAACGCCCTGCGATGAAACAATAACCGCCGTTGAGGAAGCCGCCAATCGAGTGATGGCTCATATATTGGCCGCCTCCGAACCGCAGCGCGCCGACCGGGTGGAGATGGCCAGGCGCATGGCGCGCTGGTTGGTACGGCCCGCTTTAAGCGCCACGACGGTGGCTGATTTCACCTGTTGGCAAGCGGACGAAGGGGCCTTTGTGGATTGGGCGCGCTTCCGCTTGCTGGGCGGTGATGAGTTGGTCGAGGTATCGCTCGTCTACGGGGCGGTTCGTTGTGCAGTGATTGCCCGCCGCAATGCCTTGGGACAGAAATTCGCCTTGGCGTTGCAGCAATGGAACGCGCGGGCGCCCGATATCGAAGGGCGCGTTGTTCCCCTAGAATATGTTCTAGAGCGTGTTGTGGCTCCGCTAGCGGCGCATCAGCCAGTGCTCTTGCT
>CAIRYF010000468.1 GCA_903882725.1 uncultured Simplicispira sp. | reverse complement strand
GCGCTGAAGGCGGCAGTGCGGATGGTGCTTTTACGCTGTGCTGGCGAAAACCCTTGGGTGTAGTGGATAAAAAACGGCACGATGGCCAGCGGGTTGACGATGGCCAGCAAAGTGATGAGCGGTTTTAGATCCATAGAGGTCTTTGAAATTCAGGCATATATTGTTGCTGCTTGTTTGGTGGTGGTGCCAGCGTTGGTGTCAGTGCTGGGGTGGGCCATGATGGCCCAAGGTGAAGACGGCAATGGCTTCCACTTGGTCGTGGGCCTGATCTTGTAGGCTGCGTGCAGCAGCAGACAGCTCTTCGACCAAGGCTGCATTTTGCTGCGTGCTTTGATCTAAGTGTTGCACGGCGATGCCGATTTGTGCCATGCCGCTGCTTTGCTCGGTGCCGGCGGTGCGGATGTCGGTCATCAGAAGGGAGACGCGCTGGATAGCACTGACCGCTTCTTGCATGGTGGCACCGGCGGTATTGACCAAAGTAGTGCCTTGGCTGACGCGCGCTGCGCTGGCTTGGATAAGGTCTTTGATCTCTTTTGCTGCCGTGGCCGAGCGCCCAGCCAAGCTGCGCACCTCAGAGGCGACGACGGCAAAGCCGCGTCCTTGCTCGCCTGCGCGTGCGGCTTCTACGGCAGCATTCAGCGCCAAGATGTTGGTCTGAAAGGCAATTCCGTCGATCACACCAGTAATGTCGGCAATTTTGCTCGATGAGGTTTGGATGTCTTGCATGGTGGCCACGACTTGGCCCATCACTTCGCCGCCGCGCACTGCCACATTGCTGGCGCTGGTGGCCAGTTGCTCGGCCTGGAGCGAGTGGTCGGCATTGTGTTGCACGGTGGCATTGAGTTGCTCCATGGCGGCGGCGGTTTGTTCCAGCGCACTGGCCTGTTGTTCGGTGCGGACTGCCAAGTCGTTGTTGCCATTAAAAATTTGGCTGGAGGCACTGGCAACGCTTTCGCCGCCTGCGCGGATGTCGGCCACGATGTGCGTTAGTTGCTGTTGCATGGTGGCCAGTGCGCGCAGCACTTGGGCGGCTTCGTCTTGGCCAATAGCGGTGATAGTCTGGCTCAGGTCGCCTTGGGCAATGGCTTGCGCTGCCTCAATGGCTTGGCGCAGTGACTGCGTAATGCCGCGCACTAGCACGGTGGCAAACAGCACCGTAAAGAGCAGGCCCAACACCATGGCAGCGATAGCGGTGGTGCGCAGCGTGATGTAGCGCGCATCGGCTGCTTGGTAGGCAGCTTTGCCTTGATCCATCTGCCATTGCAGCAGTGCCTCAATGCCTGTGCCGACGGGGGTGTAGAGAGTGCGTACTTTTTCGACCACCGACTGGGTTGCAGCGGGAATATCGCGGGCGCGCAGCGCTGCCACGGTGGGTAGCAGGCCTTCGCGTACAAAGCGGCCCCGGTTCTCGGTGAAGCTGGCAGCCAGTTGCGCTTCGGGTGGGCTGTGTGGGCGTGCCAAGTAGCTGTTCCAGACACGGGTGATGCTGGCAATGTTGGTGTCAACCATCGCTGTGTTTTTGGCGATGGTTTCGTCGTCGGGCGTTACCAGCGCGGTGGCCAAGAGCAGGCGCTGGCGCAACAGCAGGGCTTGGATTTGGCCGATTTCTGCCGTTTTGTTCAGATTTTCTTCGTACATGGCGTGCAGAGCATCGTTGGTGCGGCTGATCCCCCACAGCCCTAAACCACCCATGATGAGCGCAAGTAGCGAAAGCAGACTGGCCAGGAGTGCAACGCGGGTAGAAATTTTGAGGCGATTCATGGTAAGTGGGTTGATAGGCGGATGGATTAATGAGGGGAGTAGGCGTGCATTCGCACGGCTGGGGTGCTGGGCCAGTCAGGGTTGCGATTGGCTTGTTGTTCCAGCCATTGCTCGAATAACCCCAGCGGTAAGGGGCGTGCAAACAAGTAGCCTTGATAGGCTGGGCAGTTCAAGTGCAGCAGGGTTTGGTGCTGGGCTTCTGTTTCAACACATTCGGCAATGACGTCCAGGCCAAGGTTGTGTGCCATGCCGACCATAGTGTGGACCATGGTCTGATCGCTCATATCGGTAACGATGTCGTGTACAAAACTGCCATCAATTTTGAGTTCGTACAACGGCAGTCGCTTAAGGTGTGAGAGCGAGGAATAGCCGGTACCAAAGTCATCCAAAGAGAAGCGCACACCTTGGCCGCGCAAAACGTGCATTTTGCGAATCGTGTCGTTAATGTCGTGCAGCACTAGGCTTTCTGTCAGCTCCAGTACCAGCCGGGCTGGATTGGCACCGCTGCGCTGCAGTACCTCTTGCACTTGGGCAACAAAGTCAGGGTGGCCAAACTGGCGTGCGCTGACGTTCACGGCCAGCACCAGTTGGTCGGTCAGTGGGTTGCCTTCCCAGAGTTTGAGTTGTAGGCACGATTGCTGCAGCACCCATTCTCCCAACCCAAGAATCAAGCCTGAGTCTTCGGCGATGGGAATGAAGATGCTGGGCGGAATGTTGCCAAACTGGGGATGCGCCCAGCGCAGTAGTACCTCGGCACCGAGGGGTTGTCGCTGGGCATTGACTTGTACCTGAAAGTGCAGCTCAAATTGTCCTGAATGAATGGCATTTTGCAGCGCATTCTGTAGCGCTATGCGGGTATCGAGCTGCGCTTGCATGATCGGATTGAAAAAGCAAAAACCGTTGCGCCCACTGGCTTTGGCTTCGTACATAGCCACGTCTGCCCGTTTGAGCAGATCTTTGGGGGAGGCATTGTTGCTTTGAAACAGGCAGATGCCAATGCTGGCGCTGGTGCTGGTGCTGGCATCGGTGCTGATGTTTTGACGATGCTCTGCCCGCAGGCTGATTTTTTTTAGAGCGATGAGCAATTGCTGGGCCAGCTGTTTGACTTGCTCGCGGGCATTGCTTTCTTTCGCGGGTAAGTTGTCTAGGAGGATGACGAACTCATCGCCCCCAAGGCGCGCAATGGTGCCGGACTCACCGATACTGCTGCGCAGCGCTTGGGCCACATCGATCAGCAGTTGGTCGCCTATTTCGTGGCCTTGGGTGTCATTGATGGCCTTGAAGTTGTCCAAGTCGAGCAGCAGCAGGGCGTGGTGGTGATCGTTGTTGCAGCTGGCCAGCAGGGAGTTTTGCATTCGATCGTGCAGCAGTCGGCGGTTGGGTAACTGCGTGAGTGGGTCGTAATAGGCCAGCTGGTGAATGGCTTTGTTGTTGGCCTCCAGTGTGACTTGCATGGTCTGCAGTGCGCGCATGGCATCGCTTATTTCGTCGTTGCCGCGAATATCGATGGGCGTATCAAGCTTGCCAGCCTCAATGTGGCGAAACACTTTGATGACATGGCGTAAAGGTTGGACGATGGAGCGAATGAGCAATACGCCTGCCAAGCTCAATAACACCATATCCATAAGCAGCGCACTGATAGAAATCCACCATGTTTGTTGGTAGCGCTGCATTCCGGCGCTGTAGGTGGTTTGGGCTGCGTCGAGTTGCAGGTTGATCAACGCTTGGATTTCTGTGTTAGCGCTTTCGTAAAGGGTGTGGGCGCGTGCAGCTGGTTCAGCAATGTCGCGATAGGCCAAAGCGCGCAATGCCGTAATGGCGGGTTCAATAGCTTCTTGTACGTACTGCGCGCGCCGATCGGCAAAGCGCTCT
>CAIRYF010000467.1 GCA_903882725.1 uncultured Simplicispira sp. | reverse complement strand
TCAAAATCGGCATCATGCCCGGCCACATCCACCGCAAGGGCCGCATTGGCGTGGTCTCGCGCTCGGGCACGCTGACGTATGAAGCCGTGGCCATGTTGACCGAAGTCGGTCTGGGCCAGTCCACTGCCGTCGGCATTGGTGGCGACCCGATCAACGGTTTGAAGCACATCGACGTGATGCGCGCCTTCAATGACGACCCAGACACCGACGCCGTCATCATGATTGGCGAAATCGGCGGCCCCGATGAAGCCGAAGCCGCTATGTGGTGCAAGGCCAACATGAAAAAACCTATCGTTGGCTTTATCGCTGGCGTGACCGCACCAGCGGGCAAACGCATGGGCCATGCCGGTGCGCTGATCTCTGGCGGTGCCGACACGGCAGATGCCAAGCTGGCCATCATGGAAGAGTGCGGCTTTATCGTGACGCGCAATCCTTCTGAGCTGGGCCACTTGCTCAAGGCGCAGCTGAAGTAAAACGGCACCTGCGCGCTACCTATCAGCGTCTGCGGCCTCGGTTGCAGGCGCTTTTTTGTGTCTTGGCGCGGGCTTGGCGTGGCTGCTTGGCTATCTTCAAAATAAAATTACAGTCGGTTACTATGGCGCACCATGAAGTACGATTTTTTTGCCCGCACGGACTGCGGTCTGGTTCGCGCTAATAACGAAGACGCTGTCAGCGTCGATGCTGGGGCCAACCTTGCTGTGCTGGCCGATGGCATGGGGGGCTACAGCGCTGGCGAAGTGGCCTCTGGCATGGCCACCAGCCTTATCCACACAGAAATGAGCGCTTGGCTGGCCCAGTCTGATAGCCCGCCGTCTTGCCATGACATTCGCTGTGCGCTAGAAATTTGTGTTGATAACGCCAATCAGGCCATTTACAACGCAGCCCTTGCCAACGCCGAGTACGCCGGCATGGGCACCACCTTGGTGGTGGGTATGTTGAGCGGCGACAAGCTGGTGCTGGGCCATATCGGCGACTCGCGCTGCTACCGTTTGCGCGCTGGCGTGCTCAAGCAGATCACGCGCGACCACTCTTGGTTGCAAGAGCAGCTAGATGCAGGGCTGCTAACGCCGCAGCAAGCGGCTGTTTCGCCCAACCGCAATTTGGTGACGCGCGCACTCGGTGTTGATCCGACGGTGTCGGTCGAAATCAACGAATTTAAAATGGAGTCGCATGATTTGCTATTGATGTGCTCTGACGGTTTAAGCGAAATGCTCCGCACGGATGAAATCCTTGCTTTAGTCACCACCAATGAGACTCTCGAAGAGAAGACCACCCGCTTGATTGCGGCGGCCAATGCCAATGGCGGGCGCGACAACATTAGCGTGTTGCTTGTGCAGGCCGGACAGCCAGAGCGCAAGCCCGGTTTTATATCGCGCTGGCTGCGCGCGGCCTAATTGTTATTCACTATGCACCCCCATATCAGGAGCTGGCCATGCCCAAAATAATCGTTTCGATTGACGGCGTCGTCATCAAGGAAGCTGAACTTACCCAAGAGCGCACCACCCTTGGGCGCCGCCCTTACAACGACATCGTCATCGACAACCTTGCCGTCAGTGGCGAACACGCCGTGGTGCATTTGCACGCGGCCAGCGGTATTGTTGAGGTCGAAGATATTGGCAGCACCAACGGCACCTACGTCAATGGCAAAGCCATCCAGCGCCAAGCCTTGCGCAATGGCGACACCATTGAAATTGGCAAATATAAAGTGCGTTTTTTGAGTGAAGAGGAAAACCCCAGTTATCAAAAAACCATGGTTTTTAAGCCCGGCATGGCAGCCCCAGCCCGGTCTGCGGCGGCCACAGCAGCGGCAGTGGCCGCCATGCCAGCACCCCCTGCACGCTCGGCTATGCCTGCGCCGGCCGCCTCCTTGGCCGTGATCCGTGTGCTGTCAGGCGCTGCGGCGGGGCGCGAGGTGTTGCTGACCAAAGTCGTCACCACCATTGGCAAACCAGGCTTGGCAGTCGCTTCCATCACCCGGCGCCACCACGGTTTTGTGCTGTCCCATGTCGAAGGCCCCGAGATGCCAGCGCTCAACGGCGTGGCTATTGGCGCGGACTCAGTGCCGCTCAAAAGCGGCGATCACTTGGAGTTGGCTGGCACCACCATGCAGTTTATGCAAGGCTAATTTGCTTCTTTATTGATAGCTAGAAGCGCTTGTAAAATAAAGGCTAGAGGTCATTTTGACCTAAAAATGCCTTATTTCAGCCAGCCGCGCTTTCTGAAGTACCACATTGGCCCCAGTGCGCTGGACAGCATCAGCGCCAACACGTAGGGATAGCCCATCGTCCAGTCCAGCTCGGGCATATATTTAAAGTTCATGCCGTAGATGCTGGCAATCAAGGTCGGTGGCAGCAGCGCCACGCTGGCCACCGAAAAAATCTTGATGATTTTGTTTTGGTTGATGTTGATAAAGCCGACCGTGGCGTCCATCAAAAAGTTGATTTTGTCGAACAACAACGCGGTATGGCTGTCGAGGGATTCGATGTCGCGCAAAATTTGCCGTGCTTCTTCAAACTGCTCGGCGTTGAGCATTTTGCTGCGCATCATGAAGCTGACGGCGCGGCGCGTGTCCATCACGTTGCGGCGAATGCGCCCGTTCAAGTCTTCTTGGCGCGCAATGGCACCCAGCACTTCGCCGGCGCGCTCGTCGGTGACGTTGCCCGAGAGCACTTGGGTGCTGACTTTTTCCAGGTCGTCGTAAATGCCTTCGAGTGTGTCGGCGGAATATTCGGCGTCGGCGTCGAATAGTTTCAGCAATACCTCGCGCGCGTCCTCTATCAGCCCCGGCGCGCGCCGCGCGCGCAGGCGCAGCAGGCGAAACACCGGCACATCTTCATCGTGGATGGAAAACAGCACGCCCTTGCTGCGCAGGTCGGGGTTGGTCAGATTGAGGATGAAGGCGACGCGCACCGAGCGCGGCTGGTCGTGGTCGTCGATGAGAAAGTCGCTGCGAATATGCAGCTCGCCGTTGTCTTCTTCGTAAAAACGGGCGGATTCTTCGATGTCCTCGTCCATCGCGTCTTCGGGGATGGACAGGCCGTAATACTGTTTTATCCAGCGTTTTTCGTCGATGGTGGGCGATTCGAGATCGACCCAAATTGGCTGGAATTTGGACAGTTCTTCGAGTGACTCAATTTCTTCT
>CAIRYF010000466.1 GCA_903882725.1 uncultured Simplicispira sp. | reverse complement strand
ATGTAAATGCCCACATGGCTGAAGGTGCGGCGCATGGTGTTGAAAAACACCAAGTCACCTGGTTGGAGTTCTTTTTTGTCGATGGTCTGGGTGGCTGCGGCTTGCTGGTTGGCGCTGCGCGGCAGCATCAGGCCAATGGCTTGGCTGTAAATGCTGCGAACAAAGCCGCTGCAGTCAAAGCCAGTTTCTGCATTGGTGCCACCGCGCCGGTAGGGCGCTCCGAGCAAATCCAAGGCAGTAGCGACCAAGTTAGATGTTTTGTCCACAACATCATTGCGCACGGCGTCGATTTGGTTCATGACGTGAGCGCCCGTCACCTTTTTGCTCTTTATCCAGAGATGGAGCGCCTCTGTGGGGTTTATCCATTGGTAGAGCGCCTCGTTGGTGTCCTGCCAACGATTGCTTACATCGTTAGAGCTATCGACCGGGGCTGCATGGGCTGCGCTGGCAAACGCCAGCAAAAAGATACAAATCCATTGAGACATGGGGCGCGAGGGTAACACGGTCAAAGACGACAAAAGACGAAAAACAACCATCTACAGCACAGATCGGCCTTGGGGCAGTGATTTGATGCCGAGAAAAGGGCTGCTTTTTTGACTTTGCGACAATCAAGGCGCTTTTTCGTTTTTATTCTCTAACCTAGGCCACGCCATGCTGCTTGACGCTTCTGAATCTCAACTTGTGCTGGTGGACTACCAGACACGCCTGATGCCGGTTATTTTTGAGGGCGCCGCCGCCTTGGCCAACGCCATGCGTTTGGCCCAATTGGCCAGGCTGATGCAGGTGCCGGTGATTGGCACTGAGCAAAACCCTTCGCGTCTGGGGCCCAACGATGCGGCGCTGCGCGCCCTGTGCCATCGCACCTTGTCCAAAATGCATTTCAGCGCCACGGAAGAAGGCTTGGGCGAATGGCTGCGCCCGCCCGCTAAACCCCAAGGCGCGCCCACTGGCAACGCACGCAGTCTGCCAAAGCACCTGCAAAAACCAGCGGCACCTGAAATGCAGCGCAGCATGATCGTTATTGCTGGTTGCGAGGCGCACGTCTGCCTGTTGCAAACCGCGCTCGATTTGATTGAAGACGAGTTTGATGTGTGGGTGGTCACTGACGCTTGCAGTTCGCGCACCGAGCGCAACCGTGATGCCGCCTTTGACCGCTTGGCTGGTGCCGGTGCCGAGTTGGTTACAACCGAAATGGTCGCCTTTGAATGGCTGCGCAGCTGCGAGCACCCGTCTTTTAAGGAGATGTTGGCCTTGGTCAAATAGCACCTTGTTTGCTGGCGCGCTGGATGCTCTGCTGATGGTGGGCCTGGTGCGAACAAATAAATAGCCCGCGTATCGATTGACACCCACCCGATAAAAATACGTTAAATATGGCTTTTGCCCTTTAATGGTGTGCGCTTATAGCTATCAATAAAGAAGCAACTTGGGTGGCGTGGTAAGTCAGCTTCCTGCAAGCGCGGCTCTCAATAATTATGAATTCAGAATTTGCCCAAGGAGCCCGAGGATGACAAGCTACGCAGATTTTTACCGCCAGTCTATTGACCAGCGTGATACCTTTTGGGCCGAGCAGGCCAAGTTGATTGAGTGGCAAACGCCGCCCGAGCAAATTTGTGACTACAACAACCCGCCGTTTGCGCGTTGGTTTGTTGGCGGCACCACCAATCTGTGCCACAACGCCATCGACCGCCACCTGAAAGACCGTGCTGATCAGGCTGCTTTGGTCGCCATTTCGACCGAAACCAACACTGAGCGCTCTTACAGCTTTACTGAGCTGCACGCCGAGGTGCAGCGCATGGCGGCATCTTTGCTGGCGCTGGGCGTCAAAAAAGGCGACCGCGTGTTGGTCTATATGCCAATGATTGCCGAGGCGGCCTTTGCCATGCTGGCCTGTGCGCGTATTGGTGCGCTGCATTCGGTGGTGTTTGGCGGCTTTGCTGCGGGCTCGCTGTCTTCGCGCATTGAAGATGCTGAACCCGTCGTTATCGTCAGCGCCGATGCAGGCTCGCGCGGTGGCAAGCCCGTGCCCTACAAGCCTTTGCTGGACGAAGCGATTCGCCTATCCAAGCACAAGCCCGCTGCCGTGCTGTTGATAGATCGTGGCTTGGCACCGCTGAACTTGGTCGAAGGACGCGACCATGTCTGGGGCACGCTGCGCGAGCAGCATCTGAACACCGTGGTGCCATGCGAGTGGGTCGAATCCACCCACCCCAGCTACACCCTCTACACCAGCGGCACCACTGGCAAGCCCAAGGGCGTGCAGCGCGACACCGGCGGCTACACCGTGGCACTGGCCGCCAGCCTCAAGCACATCTTTAACGCACAACCGGGCCAGACGTTTTTTACTACCAGCGATATCGGTTGGGTGGTGGGCCACAGCTACATCATTTATGGCCCGCTGATTGGTGGCATGACCACCATCATGTATGAGGGTCTGCCAGTACGCCCCGACGCTGGTGTGTGGTGGAGCATTGTCGAAAAATACAAAGTCACACATATGTTCTCAGCGCCCACCGCCGTGCGCGTGCTGAAAAAGCAAGACCCGTCTTGGCTCAAAAAATACGACGTCTCCAGCCTCAAAGCACTGTGGCTGGCTGGTGAGCCGCTGGACGAGCCGACAGCGCAGTGGATCAGCGATGCGCTGCAAGTGCCGATCATCGACAACTACTGGCAGACCGAGACCGGTTGGCCCATCCTGACGCTGGCCAACGGCGTCGAGCAGCAAACCACCTGCTTTGGCAGCCCTGGCAAGGCCATGTATGGCTACAACGTCAAATTGATCGACGAAGCCACCGGTGAAGAGCTGACCACCCCCAACCAAAAAGGCGTGGTCGCCATCGAAGGCCCACTGCCGCCCGGTTGCTTGCAAACCGTGTGGCGCGACGACGATCGCTTTGTCAGCACCTACTGGAGCAGCATTCCGTCGCGCCAGATTTACAGCACCTTTGACTGGGGCATTCGCAACGCTGACGGCTACTACTTCATCTTGGGCCGCACTGACGACGTGATCAACGTCGCTGGCCACCGCTTGGGCACGCGCGAGATCGAAGAAAGTATCTCGTCACACCCCAATATCGCCGAAGTTGCGGTGGTTGGTGT
>CAIRYF010000465.1 GCA_903882725.1 uncultured Simplicispira sp. | reverse complement strand
CTGGCTGGGCTGGTAATTGGGGCGCTGTTTATCTTGCCGTTTTTGCTGTTTTCGGCCACCTCGGGCCAGTTGGCCGACAAGTACGACAAGACCCGGATGATTCGCTTCGTCAAAAATTTAGAGATCGCCATCATGCTGATCTCCGCTGCTGGTTTTGTCGTAGGCAGCGTGCCGGTGCTGCTGCTGTGTACCTTTTTAATGGGCGTTCATTCGACGCTGTTTGGCCCGGTCAAATTTGCCTATTTGCCCCAAGTGCTCAACGAGCGCGAGCTGACTGGCGGCAACGGCATGATCGAAATGGGCACTTTTGTCGCCATCTTGCTGGGCAATGTCGCCGGTGGTTTGCTGGTGGCCTTGCCGGGCATTGGCCACAGCACCGTGGCCATCGTTTGTGTGCTGCTGGCGCTGGTCGGGCGCGTGGTGGCGCAGGGCATTCCGAGCGCACCAGCCACCGACCCGGGGCTGCGCATCAACTGGAACCCGCTGACCGAAACCTGGCGCAACTTGCAACTGGCGCGCAGCAATGTGGTGGTGTTTCGCTCGCTGCTGGGCATCAGCTGGATGTGGTTTTTTGGCGCAGTGTTTCTCTCGCAATTTCCCAGCTTTGCCAAAGAGGTGCTGCACGGCAACGAGCAGGTGGCGTCGCTGTTGCTGGTGGTATTTTCCATTGGTATCGGCACTGGCTCGCTGCTGTGCGAGGTGCTCAGTCGCCGCCATGTCGAAATTGGTCTGGTGCCGCTGGGGGCCATCGGCATGAGCGTGTTTGCTATCGACCTGTACTTGGCCTCGCGCAGCTTACCGGCAGCCGAGGTGATGGGCTTAGGTACCTTTTTAGCCCAGCCAGCGCACTGGCGCGTGATGGCAGATTTGCTGCTGCTGAGTCTGTTTGCCGGCCTGTACAGCGTGCCGATGTATGCGCTGATTCAGCTGCGCAGCGCACCGACGCACCGCGCCCGCACCATTGCCGCCAACAACATCTTGAACGCGCTGTTCATGATTGCCAGCGCCGTGATCGCCGGTGCGCTGCTGTCAGCCGGTTTTACCGTACCGCAGGTGTTTTTGTTCACCGGCATTGCCAACGCAGTAGTGGCTGGCTACATCTTTTTGCTGGTGCCAGAGTATTTGCTGCGCTTTGTGGCGTGGGTAGCGTCGCGTTTCATTTATCGCTTTCGGGTGCGCGGCGACCAACATTTGCCCACCAGCGGTGCGGCGGTGCTGGCCTGCAACCATGTCAGCTTTATCGACGCGGTGCTGGTGATGGCCGCCAACCCCCGGCCCGTTTATTTCATGATGGATCACCGCATTTTTCGGGTGCCGGTGCTGGGCTGGCTGTTTCGCTTGGCCAAGGCGATTCCGATTGCACCGCAAAAAGAAGATCCGCAGGTCTATGCCGCCGCCTTTGAACGCGCCGCACAGGTGCTGCGAGAGGGTGATGTGCTGGCGATTTTTCCCGAAGGCGGCATCACGCGCGATGGCCAATTGCAGCCGTTCAAAGGCGGCATTGTCAAAATTTTGGCGCGGGCGCAGGCCGACGGCGTCGATGCGCCGGTGATTCCGATGGCGCTGACCAATCTGTGGGGCTCGTACTTCAGTCGCATTGAGCAGGGCGGTGCCATGGTGCGGCCATTTCGCCGTGGTTGGTTGAACCGCGTTGGGCTGAATGTCGGCGCGCCACTGCCGGGCCAAGGTTTGGTGCCCGAAAACCTGCGCACGCACGTGGCCGATCTGCTGGCACAAGACCGGACGTTTTAACCACCCAACGCAGCCAGTCGCTGGTGGCAAACGATTTGGATGGCGTATTTTGTGTTAGGGGTGCTCCAAGGGCTGTCGGCACATTTTATTAATGGCAAATATGGCCGCCAGCCCTTATATGACAAGCATCAGTAGCTATTTATTTTATAGCGTCATGTGTTACCAACAAATAAACTATTAATGTAAAATTTTGTTGAAATCGAAATTTGGCATACTTGTTCCTCTAAAGAATTTGTCCATAGTCTCTTTTTCCATAGAGAGACTATGGGCTGGTTTTTGCCAGACGCTCCCCACATATACAGAGGTTGACCATGGAAAAAAAGATTAACTCCACTGTCTTGTCCCAGCGCCAAGCGCAAGCCGCTAAGGCATTGGATGAAATGTGCCATTCCCAGTTGTCGCGCAGCAGCATGGGTTTGTCGCCCATTTCCTTGGCCATGGCCAGCGCCGACTGGGCGATGCACATGATGGCTTCGCCCGGACGCCAAATGGTGCTGGCGCAGCGCGCCATGGCACTGGCCCAACAAGCGATGCTGGCCGTATCCCATCCTGAGACCGACGAACAAGGCCAGCCGGTGCCTGACATGGACAACCGCTTTGTCGATCCGGGCTGGCACCAATGCCGTTTGTCGGCCTCAAGGAAGGCTTCAAGGCCAGTGACGCATGGCTGCGCGAGGCCACCCAAGTCGATGGAATGTCGCGCCACAACAGCCAAGTGGTGAACTTTTTTGCGCGCCAGATGATGGATTCGATGGCCCCCTCAAATTGGCCGACGACCAACCCCGAAGTGATCAAAAAAGCGCACGAAACCGGTGGCGAAAGCCTGCGCGCTGGCTTTAAGCGCCTGTTAGAAGACGTGGCCGAGCAGCGTGCGGCTAAAAATGAAACCAGCGCCCACTCTGGTTCGCTGCAGCCCCTGACCTTTGAGATCGGCAAAGACGTGGCCGTCACGCCCGGCAAGGTGGTGTACCGCAACCACCTGATCGAACTCATCCAGTACCTGCCCACCACCAGCAAGGTCTACCCCGAGCCAGTGCTCATCGTGCCTTCGTGCATCATGAAATACTACATCTTGGACTTGTCGCCCAGCAATTCGATGGTGCGTTATTTGGTCGGCAAAGGCCACACGGTGTTTGTCGTGTCGTGGCGCAACCCAGATGCCTCTGACCGCGACCTGAAGATGCAGGACTACCTGCGCTTGGGTGTGATGGAGGCCATGGCCGCCGTCAAAGAGCGCACCAAGGCGGCGCGCATCCACTCGCTGGGTTACTGCTTGGGCGGCACCTTTTTGGCCATCGTCGCCGCAGCACTGGGCCGCAAGAGCCGTGGTGTCGAGCGGCGCGTGCCCAACCGCCGCCGCAGCGAAGATTTGCCGGATATGCCTGAGTTGGCTAGCGTCACGCTGCTGGCGGCGCAAACCGACTTCAGCGAGCCGGGCGAAATGGGTGTGTTTATTGACGACGACCAGATCAAAACACTGCGCCAAAAAATGGACAGTACCGGCTACTTGTCGGGCCGCGCCATGGCCAGCTCGTTCCAGTTTCTCAACTCGCGCGACTTGGTCTGGTCGCGCAGCACGCGCCGCTACTTGCTGGGCCAAGACGAAGTTGACTTCGACATGATGAGCTGGAACGCCGACGTGACGCGCCTGCCTGCGCGGATGCACTCAGAGTACCTGTCCTCGCTGTTCCTGAACAACGCGCTGGCCGCCGGCCAGTACCGCGTGGCGGGCGAGACGGTGGCGCTGATGGACATTAACGCTCCGATGCTGGTGGTCGGCACCGCGCGCGACCACGTTTCGCCGTGGCGCTCGGTTTACAAAATCCATTTGCAAACCGACACCCAAGTGACCTTCATCTTGGCCGCTGGCGGACACAACGCCGGCATCGTCTCCGAGCCAGGTCGCCCACGGCGCAGCTACCAAATCGCTTGTGCCGAGCATGGCCAAGGCTGGGTTGACCCAGACCAGTGGGTAGCTAGCGCGCCACTGCGCGAGGGCTCGTGGTGGGAAGCTATGCACACTTGGTTGCACGATCGCTCGGGCAAGCCGGTGGCACCGCCCGCTATCGACCCGGCCAACGTGCTGTGCGATGCCCCCGGCGAGTACGTGATGGTGCGGTATGCCGACTGAAAAAGATGGCTCTGCAGAGGCGCTCACCGCGCATTTGCAGCGTATGTCTGATTCTGTCGAGCAAATCAGTGCGCGCATTGCGCGCTTGGCCACGGTGCTAGACATCGATCTGCAAAGCGACAGCGAGATCAATCGCCTGCTGAACATGGACGGTGGCGCGCCCAATGGTTACGAGCGCCGCCAAAGTGCCATGCCGCCACCCGGCCCCGAGCGGCGCAAGTCCTACCAGCAAGAAGAGTTGCGCGCTTTGTTGGTGTTGCGCTACAGGGTCTCGCGCCGCTATGTCGATCGCATCGGCATCCAAGCCGCGCGCCATGTGCTGGTCAGCGCCCAAGACCAGCTGGAGCGCGACGGCTTCAAACCCGGCGCTGCTGGCACCGATCTGCGCCGTTTATTTGACGGCGTTTAATTTTTCTTTTTTAGCACTTTAGTGCCTCTGCCGGCAGAAGCGGTGTCACCGCGCTTGGCTTTTTTGGAGTTTTTCAATCTATGACGCTCAATACTTCTCCCTTCAGCCTAGCAGGCAAAAAAGGACTCATCCTGGGTCTGGCCAACGAACACAGCATTGCTTGGGGTTGCACCCAAATGGCCCACGCCATGGGTGCCCAAGTCGTGGTGTCGTGTCTGAACGAGAAGGCACGCCGCTTTGTTGAGCCGCTGACCAACCCCATTGGCGTAGAGCTGGTGAGCTGCGACGTAGAGCAAGAAGGTGAGTTGGAAAATTTTGTGGCCAAAGCCGTCGAGCATTTAGGTCACTTGGACTTTGTCATCCATTCGATTGCTTGGGCACCACTGGCCGACTTGCACGGCCAAGTGATCGACAGCTCCAGCGCCGGTTTTGCCCGCGCCATGACAGTGTCGTGCCACTCCTTTGCCCAACTGGCCAAGCTGTGCGCACCGCATATGCCCAACGGCGGCAGTATGTTGAGCATGACTTACCTCGGCGCTGACGAAGCCGTGCCCAACTACGGTGTGATGGGCCCGGTCAAAGCTGCACTGGAATCGATGGTGCGCTACATGGCAATGGAGCTGGGCCCACAGCGCATCCGCGTCCATGCCGTCTCCCCCGGCCCTATCTTGACGCGCGCCGCTTCGGGCATTGCCGACTTTGATGAGCTGATGGCCAACGCTGTGCGCAAAGCGCCACTGGGCCGTTTGGTACAGCTTGAAGAAATCGCCCAACTGTGCAGCTTCTTGTGCTCTGACGCTGCGTCTGGCATGACCGGTCAGACGATTTATGTCGATGGTGGCTGCCACGCCATGGGCTGATCTGGCTGATCTGATTGATCGCGGCCTGATTTTTATTTTTGTATCTGTTGTCTAAAAAATATCCTATGAACATGAATTTGAACCAAGAAGTTGAGTGGCTTGAAAACGTTACCTATGACGAGCTGTCCATCGGCCAAAGCGCGCGTTTGCTGCGCACCCTGACGCAAGCCGATATTCAAGCGTTTGCCGCTGTCTCTGGCGATACCAACCCAGCCCACCTCAACGTCGAATACGCCAACGACACCCTGTTTCACGGCGTGATTGCCCACGGTATGTGGGGCGGCGCGCTGATTTCGGCACTGCTGGGCACTCAGTTTCCCGGCCCCGGCACCATTTACCTTGAGCAGAACCTAAAGTTCGTCAAGCCAGTGCGCATTGGCGACACGCTGACGGTGACAGCCACAGTGATCAGCAAAGACGACGAGAAAAAACGCATCGAGCTGGACTGCCAAGTCACCAACCAAAAGGGTGCAGTCGTGCTGCACGGCACGGCGCGCGTCATGCCGCCGACCGAAAAAGTACGCATCCCCAAGATCAACGCACCACAAATCCAGCTGTTCGATCCTGAGATGCGCTTCAAAGAACTGCTGGCGCTGGCCGCAGGCAAAGAAGCTGTGCGCTGCGCGGTGGTACATCCTTGCGATACCGGCTCACTCAGCGGTGCCATGGATTCGGCCCGTTACGACCTGATCGTACCGGTGCTGATTGGCCCAGCCAAGCGCATCCGCTTTGTTGCTGCTGAAGCTGGCATCGACCTTGATGGAGTGGAAATTATTGATGTCGAACACAGCCACGCTGCTGCCCAAAAAGCCGCCAGCATGGCCGCACGCGGCGAAGTCGAAGTCATCATGAAAGGCAGCCTGCACACCGATGAAATGCTCAAAGCCATCTTGGCCGAGCCATCGCTGCGCACCGGTCGGCGGATGTCGCACGTCTTTCGCTTTGACGTGCCGCTGTACCCCAAGCCTTTGTTGATCACGGATGCCGCCCTGAACATTCGCCCCACGCTGGCCGAAAAGGTTGACATCATTCAAAACGCTATCGACTTCGCCCGCGTCATGGGCGTGGATGTGCCCAAGGTAGCGATTTTGTCGGCAGTTGAAACCGTCAGCGCCCACATTCCATCCACCTTGGATGCTGCTGCACTGTGCAAGATGGCCGATCGCGGTCAAATTCAAGGCGGCATCTTGGATGGCCCGTTGGCGTTTGACAACGCTATCTCGGCCGAAGCGGCAGAGATCAAGCACATCACCTCGGTGGTGGCTGGCCACGCTGACATCCTGGCCGTGCCTGATTTGGAGAGCGGCAATATGTTGGCCAAGCAGCTCGAATATCTGGGTGGCGCTACCGGCGCGGGTTTGGTGCTTGGCGCGCGCGTGCCAATCGCTTTGACCAGCCGTGCTGACGGCCCAAGCGCCCGCGTTGCTTCGGCGCTGCTGGCGGTGCTGGCCGCTTACGACGCCCGCCGCGAGCGCACTTTGCGCGCAGCAGCATTGCTCAAAGACTGAAAAGACTCAAAAAGGCTCAACGCTATGGCTATTCTTGCTGTCAACGCGGGTTCATCCTCGCTGAAATTTTCTCTGCACCCGCTGCACGCTGGTGAAGTGCAGGCCAGTGTACTGACGGGCAATATCCAAGGACTGGAACCCGACGGTACGCCCGAAATTGGCTGGAAATTTGCCGGTGAGCGCCACTGCCAGGCGTTGACGCTGTCGCCAGACAGAAGCGCTTTTGTTCAGGCACTAGAGCACTTGCGCACGCTGCTGGCTGGCCTGCAAGGCGCGCCAGCCATCATTGCCGTGGCACACCGCGTAGTGCATGGCGGCCAGGAGTTTCGCGAAAGCGTGCTGGTCACCGACGAGGTGCTAGAGCGCCTGTCGCGCCTGAACTCGCTGGCACCGCTGCACCAGCCGCACAACCTAGAGGGCGTGCGCTCTTTCCGTCAAGCCTTTCCAGACTTGCCGCAGGTAGCGTGTTTTGACACCGCTTTTCACGCCACTTTGCCCGAGGTCGATTACGCCTTTGCCTTGCCGCAGTCGCTGGCCGCGCAAGGGGTGCGCCGCTACGGCTTTCATGGCCTGTCGTACCAATTCATCATGGATGAGCTGCTGCAGCACTCGCAGCGCGCGCGTGGCCGGGTGTTGATGGCCCACTTGGGCAACGGTGCCAGCCTGTGCGGTGCCAACAACGCCCAAAGTTGCGCCACCACCATGGGCTTTTCAGCGCTGGATGGCTTGATGATGGGCACGCGCAGTGGCGCGCTCGACGCCGGTGTGCCGCTGTACCTGATGGAGCAAGGCTGGACGCATGGGCAGATTGAAAAGCTGCTCTACAAACAAAGCGGCCTGCTGGGCGTGTCGGGCATTTCTGCCGATATGCGCCGTCTGCGCAGCGATGGCTCGGACGACGCGCAGCGCGCCATTGACCAGTTCACACACCGCGTAGTGCGCGAAACCGGCGCTTTGGTGGCCTGCTTGGGCGGCCTTGATGTGCTGGCCTTCAGCGGTGGCATTGGTGAGAACGACAGCGTGCTGCGCGCGCAAGTGTGCGAGCGTTTGGGCTGGCTGGGCGTGCAGATGGACCCGGTGCGCAATGCCCAAGCCAGCGCCGACTTGGGCGCGCAGCCCATCCACGCGGCGGGCAGCTTGGTTGAAGTGTGGGTGGTGCCAACCGACGAAGGCCGCGTGGCCGCCCGCGAAGCCGCGCGCCTGATTGGTCAGGGCACCTCTCACACCTCGCACACCTCGCACACCTCGCACACCTCGCACAGCGGGCACACCATGGCTGCAGCCCAGTCTGCCGTCGCGGCGGAGATGGCGTAAGAGCGCCCCAAGCCCTTGCCCAACGCCAACAATTCACTATAAAAATAAGAGCTGCTAGCGCTTACGACATAAGGGCTAGCGGCCAATTTAACCCAAAAACCCGGGCGAAGCCGCTACAGCCACTTCACCAGCAGGCTGATCACAAAACTCAGCAGCACGGTGCTGGCCAGCGGAATAAACCAATCGCGCCCAAACAGGCGAAAGTGAAAGTCGCCCGGCAAGCGCCCCAGCCCCAATTTGCGCAGCCACGGCGTCAAGCCGTTGATCAGCACCAACGCCAAAAAGACAACGATGAGCCAGCGGATCATGGGGTGTTTTTCTGTGCTCTTTGCATTCACAGCCGGTGCGTGCGGTCACCGCGCGCAAAGCCAATCGCTTCCCATGGCGCGCCTTTGCACAGCGCCAGCACTTTGAAGAACTCGCCCATCTCGTGCTCCATGATGAGTTTGGCCGCCAGCACACGCTGGTCTAACGGCTGTTGCTCCATTTTTTCCGGCAAGCCGCAGTTGATCAAAAAGTGCGCCTGCGTGGTGTAGCCCAGCACGCTCCAGCCTTGGCCGTGCGGCAGCGGCTGGTCTTGCGCCGCCAGCGCCATCGCGGTGAAGTTGACGTGGGCGGTGATGTCTTTCAGGCCCACGTCCAGCAGCGGGTTGTCGTCTGATTGGTGCGCGCGGTGGCACATCACCGTGCCCATGTGGCGCTGCGGGTGGTAGTACTCGTCTTCGCCAAAACCGTAGTCAATAAAGAACGCCGCGCCGCGCACCAGCCGGTCGCCCAGCGTGTGGATGAAGGCTTCGGCCTGCGGATGGATCTCGGTCAAATAGTCGTGCGGGCCTTCAATGTCGATGGGCGGGCGCTGGTCGGTGGGGCGGTCTTGCCAGATGAAGGAGCCGTCGGCTTCGACGCCGACACCGCGCTCGTGCCACACGCCGCCGTCCTGGCCGCCGTGGCGCGCCAGCAGCTGCACTGGCATGGCGTCCAGCACCTCGTTGCCGACGATGACGCCTTCCATGCGCTCGGGCAGCGCGTGCAGCCAGCGCACTTTGCCCTCGTAGCCGGCCAGCAGCTGCTGCTGGCGTGCGCGCAGGGTGCCCGACAGATCGACGATGGTGTAGCAGCGCGGCGCTTGGCCCATCGCCGCTAGGGCATCGAGCAACTGCAGCGCCAGCGCGCCCGAGCCAGCGCCAAATTCCCAGACCTCGTCGGTGCCGGTGCTCTCTAGCGCCTGTGCCACCTGCACCGCCAGCGTTTGGCCAAACAGCGGCGTCAGCTCTGGCGCGGTGACGAAGTCGCTGCCCGACTGCGGCATGGCGCCAAATTTGGGCAGATCGCCGGCGTAGTAGCCCATGCCGGGCGCGTACAGCGCCAGCGCCATGAAGCGGTCAAAACCGATCCAGCCACCGGCGGATTGAATGGCCTGCACAACATGGGTGTGCAGGGCGGTCGTTAAACTTGTCGGTTGTTTTGTCACGGCCCACATTGTCCCTGAATGTCTCCCCCTCCTAGTTCTGCGCCCGCTGCATCTTCTGTACGCACGGTTTTAGTCACTGGCGGCGCTCGGCGCTTGGGGCGCGAGATTGCGCTGGCGCTGGCTGCTGGCGGCTGGCAGGTGGCCGTGCATTACCGCACATCCGAAGAAGATGCTATTAAAACCGCAGCTGCTTGCGCAAGCAACATAAGGGCTAGTGCCCATTTTGATGCAGATTTTGACGATGAAGCTGCCGTGCGCGGCCTGCTGGCGCGGGTGGTGGCGCACTTTGGCCGGGTCGATGCCGTGGTCAACAGCGCCTCGCTGTTTGAGCACGACGACGCCGCCAGCTTTGGCTACGCCGCACTAGAGCGCCACCTGCGCAGCAACACCGCCGCGCCCATCGTGCTGGCGCAGGCGCTGCACGCGCACTTGCAAGCACGCGCCGCCGCCGGCGAGGCCGACGTGCAAGGTGCCGTGGTCAACCTGCTGGACCAAAAGCTGTGGAACCAAAACCCCGACTTTGTCAGCTACACCCTGTCCAAAGCCGCGCTGGAAGCTGCTGGCACCATGCTGGCGCTGGCGCTGGCACCGCGTGTGCGCGTCATCGGCGTAGCCCCCGGTCTGACGCTGACCAGCCACCTGCTGGACGAGGCCAAATTTGCCGCACTGCACCGCTTGAGCCCCCTTGGGCGCTCGTCCACCGTCGCCGACGTGGCCAGCGCGGTGCGCTTTGCGCTGGAGAACCGCTCCATCACCGGCACTACTTTGTTGGTCGATGGTGGCCAGCACCTGATGCGGTTTGAGCGCGACTTTTCGTTGATGTAATTTTTGCAATCTCCGGTGCGTGCCTTGGCGGCCATCGGTCTTTTTTCTGTTTTTTTATGACCTACGTTGCAGGCACCCAAATTTTGACGCTCACCGGTTTGCGCTTTAACGCCAACTTGGGCATCCTCGCGCACGAAAAAAACGCGCCCCAGCCGATCCAAGTCGATGCTGAACTGAGCCTTGGCGCGCAACCGCTGGCCCCGCGCGATGACGACATTGAGCACGTACTGGACTACCGCAAAGTGCGCCAAATCATCATTGACGAATGCACCGCCGAGCACGTCAACCTGTTAGAGAGCCTGATTGGCAAACTCGCCCAGCGCCTGATGCAACTGCCCGGCGTGCGCGGCGTGCGCGTGAAAATTGCCAAACTTGAAATTTTTGACGACTGCGAAGTCGCCATCCGCATGGAGACAGGACAGTGGTAAACCCCATGAACCCCATGAACCCCATGAACTCCATCAACACAGCAACCGATACCAGTGCTTGGACGGGCGAAGAGCCCGCCACTGGCACCGCACCCCGCGCCGGGGCCGACTTCAAAACCTCCAACCCACGGGGAGTGATTTGCATCTGCCCCCGCTCAGGTCGTGTAATCAACTGGGCATAGACAAAATGCACGCCGATCCAGGAAATCCTGGTATGGAATTTGGTCTGGCCGCCACTAGGAATTCGTTCCGCGCGTTCTTCCTCTGAAACTTTGAGCCGCTTGGCGACCGCCTCAGCGACTGCTCGAACCGAGCGTGGTTGACCATCCGCCAGCGACTCCAACACTGGCAGCATCATGGTAGGATAATCCGGGACAGGCATAAATGTATGCCGTCAGTCTTGCCGGATGCGCTGCCAGTGGCGAGGCAATTTTCAGGGGGCGACGACGGCCTGGGG
>CAIRYF010000464.1 GCA_903882725.1 uncultured Simplicispira sp. | reverse complement strand
GCGCACGCTGCCGGGGTGTAAATTTAAGCCAAAACGGCCTCTAGCCCTTATGAGTAGTGCGGTTATAGCTATTTATTTAATAGCAATTGCCGCCCACACTACAGCGCCATAAACGCTGCGGGGTCATCGGCCAACAGCACTTGGCGCGCCCACGGCACCAGCTTGCGGGTGTCGGCGCGCAAAATTTCTTGCTTAACGGCCAAAATTTGCGCCGGGTGCATCGAAAAACTGCGCAATCCCAAGCCCAGCAGCAAGCGTGTCATCTCCACATCACCAGCCGTTTCACCGCACACCGAAACGCTCTTGCCGTGGGCATGGCACTGGGCAATCACATCGGCAACCAAGCGCAGCACCGCCGGGTGCAGTGGGTCGTACAGATGCGATACCGCCTCGTCGGCGCGGTCAATCGCCAGGGTGTACTGAATCAAATCGTTGGTGCCGATAGAGAGAAAGTCAAAGTAACGCAAAAAAGTGCGCACCATCAACGCCGCCGCCGGCACTTCGATCATCGCACCCAGACGCACCGGGCCACACACTTGGCCGCGCTCTTGCAGCTCGGCACGCGCTAAATCAACTTGGGCCAGCGTCTGGTGAATTTCACGGGTATGCGCCAGCATCGGAAACAGCACACTCACCGGCCCATGCATCGCAGCGCGCAACAACGCACGCAGCTGCACCCGAAACATTGCCGGGTCGTCCAAGCTCCAGCGGATGGCTCGCAGCCCCAGCGCGGGACTCAAGTGGGATTCTTTGTGGCTTTTGTCCAGCGGTTTATCGGCACCAACATCCACAGTGCGGATAGTGACTGGCAGCCCTTGCATACCCTCGACAGCCTCACAGTAGGCGCGGTATTGCTCTTCTTCATCCGGCAGACGGCCATGGCGGCCCATAAACAAAAACTCGGTACGAAACAGGCCGACACCCACCGCACCAACGCGCACGGCCGCAGCCGCATCAGAAGGTTGCTCAATATTTGCCAGCAGCTCAATGCGGTGGCCATCCAGCGTAATGGCTGGCGTATGGCGCAAACGCGTCAAACGTTCGCGTTCCAGCTCCATCTGGCGCTGACGGTAGCCGTATTCGGCCAAGATGATGGCAGACGGATCAACGATGACCACACCAGCATCGCCATCGACGATGACCCAGTCATCTTGGCGCACCAATTGGCTTGAGACCCGGGCGCCGACCACCGCCGGAATATCCATACTGCGCGCCACGATGGCGGTGTGCGAGGTCTTGCCGCCCACGTCAGTAACAAAGCCAGCAAACACGCTTTTTTTGAACTGCAACATATCTGCTGGCGACAAGTCGTGCGCCACCAGCACCAGCGGCACATCCATGGTGTCGTCTAGCAACAAGTCTTGCTGCGTCTTGCGCGGCAGGCTGCTGGGCGGCGACACCACCGGGCAGGCGACGCCCTTCATGTAGCGCAAGATGCGCTCCACCACCTGCTCCAAATCGGCCTTGCGCTCGCGCAGGTACTGATCTTCCATCTCGTCAAACTGGCGCGAAATCACCTCCAGCTGTGTCGTCAGCGCCCACTCAGCGTTGTAGAGACGTTCTGTGATCCAGTGCTTGATGCCGGTGGTCAGAGTGTCATCTTGCAGCAGCATCAGATGCACATCCAGCAGCGCCGCCAGCTCTTGTGGGGCATCCGGCGACAACTCATCTTGCAAGCGCTGCAGCTCTTCAACCACTGCATTGCGCCCTCGGCGCACGCGGTCAATTTCGGACTCGATCTGCTCTGGCTCGATGAAGTAGTGCGCTACATCCACCCGGATCGATCCCACCAGCACGGCGCGTCCAATGGCAATGCCACGCGATACCGCCAAGCCAGAAATAGAAAATGTCATCGTCGATTCCTACGCCAACCAACCCACAAAATGGATACACAGTCCACGGTGATTGCTTGACGATTACTCGCCTTCACCAAATTTATCGGCAATCAGACCCCGCAAAGCATCCATGGCTTCTTGCTCTTGTATACCGCTGGTTTCAATCTCAACTTCAGAGCCCATGCCAGCGGCCAGCATCATCACACCCATGATGCTTTTGGCGTTAATGCGGCGGCCATTGCGGGTCATCCAAATTTCGCACGGAAAACTGCCCGCCATTTTGCTCAGTTTGGCAGAGGCACGGGCGTGCAGCCCGAGCTTGTTAATGATGGTTATCGAGGTTTTGATCATGGAAAGGAGTAGGGAGAATCTGCATCACACCTTGTTCGCCACCCACCACTGCGCGCTGCACCAAGGCCTCCAGCGGCTCGGCGCGATAGCACACAGCACGCAACAGCATGGGCAAATTTACCCCAGCCACCAAGCTAGCAGAGCGCCCCTGAATCAGGCGTTGCGCTACGTTGCAAGGTGTGGCAGCAAACAAATCGGTCAGTACCAAGGTAGGCACATCAGGGGCATCGGCCAGCAACTGGCGCGCCTGCTCCAAAGTATCGTCAGGCGCTGCCTCGGGCAGCACATCCAGTGCCAACACACTGTTGGCGCTGTCGGCAAACACATGCAGGGCGCATTCACGTAGCGCATATGCCAGCGGGGCGTGGGCGATGATAAGGATACGCGTGGTCATGGTGCGGCAGTTTGCGCCACATTATGGCTGCCCAAGCGCAGCTGTCGCACAATCGTCGGCTCCAACATTTTTCGGATGGACGTATGCGGATAAAACATGGCGCAATCGCGCTGGCTCTGGTTGCTGTGGCCAGTGTGGGCGCATGGGTAGCTTGGGGAACAGGAGGCTCTGCCGCCCCAGTATCGACTTTTGTGTTGCTCGACGGCACCAACTTGCGCACCGCTGATCTGCGCGGCAAGGTGGTATTGGTTAATTTTTGGGCCACCAGTTGCACCACCTGCGTGGCAGAAATGCCCGACTTGGTCGCCACACACCAAAAATACCAAGCCCAAGGCTTTGAAACGCTGGCCGTCGCCATGCACTACGACCCACCCAGCTATGTCGTCAATTTTGTCGAATCACGCAAACTGCCATTCAAAGTGGCCATCGACAACACCGGCGCTGTAGCCAAAGCCTGGGGCGATGTGAAGCTCACGCCAACCACCTACATCGTCAACAAACAAGGAAACATTCTCAAAAGTTATGTGGGCCCACCCAACTTTGATGAGCTGCACCGCCTGATCGAAAAACTGCTAGCGCAGGGCTAAACTCCATCAGCCATTTTAATGAAAAATGGCCTTCAGCCCTTATTCTGCGTGCGCTTGCAGCTATCATTTTTGCTGTGCCAACAAGCGCGCCAAATAGCGCCCGGTGTAGCTCGCTGGGTTCGCTGCCACTTGCTCGGGCGTGCCGGTGGCCACCACGGTGCCGCCGCCCGCGCCGCCTTCGGGGCCCATGTCGATCAGCCAATCGGCGGTTTTGATGACGTCGAGGTTGTGCTCGATGACGACGATGGTGTTGCCAGCATCGCGCAGTTGGTGCAGCACTTTGAGCAGTAAATCAATATCGGCAAAGTGCAGGCCGGTGGTGGGCTCATCGAGGATGTAGAGCGTGCGACCGGTGTCGCGTTTAGATAACTCTTGTGCCAGTTTTACCCGCTGTGCTTCGCCGCCTGACAGCGTGGTGGCGCTTTGGCCTAGGCGGATATAGCTCAGGCCGACTTGAAGCAGCGTTTGCAGCTTGCGGGCAATGGCGGGCACGTCTTGGAAGAAGGCGTGCGCGTCTTCCACCGTCAGCTCCAAAATTTGCGCGATGTTTTTGCCCTTCCACAGCACTTCCAGCGTTTCGCGGTTGTAGCGCTGGCCGTGGCAGATGTCGCAGGGGACGTACACGTCGGGCAGAAAGTGCATTTCCACCTTCACCACGCCGTCGCCTTGGCAGGCTTCGCAGCGCCCGCCCGCAACATTGAAACTAAAGCGCCCGGGACTGTAGCCGCGCTCTTTGGCAGTGTTGACTTCGACCATCAGCTCGCGAATCGGCGTGAACAGCCCGGTGTAGGTGGCCGGGTTGCTGCGCGGCGTGCGGCCAATGGGGCTTTGGTCCACGTTGATAATTTTGTCAAAGTATTCGATGCCGACAATTTCCTCGTGCTCTGCCGGTTCGTCGTGGGCGCGGTACAGCTGGCGCGCCACGGCGGCGTACAGCGTGTCGTTCACCAGCGTGCTTTTGCCCGATCCGGAAACCCCTGTTACACAAGTCAGCAACCCAACCGGGAAATCGACACTGACATCTTGCAGGTTGTGCCCGCTCGCGCCGACCACGCGCAGCGCTTGCAGGTCGCCTTGGCGGGCCTGGTGCTGGGCCAAGCGCTCGGCGCGTTTTTGGCTGGCTTCGGTGACGGGAAAGCGCGATGTGCCAGTCGCTTTGACAGGCGCTGGCACGTCCAGCACCGGCAGCCACGGCGTGCGCCGCTGGGGCACGGCAATGCGGCGCGTGCCAGCCAAATACTGGCCGGTCAGCGAGTGCGGATTGGCACGCACCGCCGCAAAGTCGCCCTGCGCCATCACCCGCCCGCCGTGGACGCCCGCGCCCGGCCCCATGTCGATGATGTGGTCGGCAGCGCGCATCATGTCTTCGTCGTGCTCGACCACCAGAACGCTGTTGCCGATATCGCGCAGGTGTTGCAGCGTGGCAATCAGCCGGTCGTTGTCGCGCTGGTGCAAGCCGATGCTGGGTTCGTCCAGCACGTACATCACGCCGGTCAGGCCCGAGCTAATTTGCGAAGCGAGGCGGATGCGCTGGGCTTCGCCGCCGCTCAAGGTTTCGGCGCTGCGATCCAGGCTCAGATAATTCAGGCCGACGTCATTCAAAAATTGCAGGCGGGTGGCGATTTCGCGCACCACTTTGTCGGCAATCTCGGCCTTGGCGCCGTGCAGTTGCAGGCTGGCAAACCAGGCGTGCGCGTCGCTCAGGGTGGCGTGGCTGATGTCAAAAATGGCCTTGGCCTGCGCGCCTTCGCCGACAAACACATGGCGCGCTTCGCGGCGCAGGCGTGCGCCGTGGCAGTCGGGGCAGGGCTGGGTGCTGCGCAGGCGCGCCAAATCCTCGCGCACTACGGTGCTGTCGGTCTCACGGTAGCGCCGTGCCATGTTGGGCAGGATGCCTTCAAAGGCGTGGTGCTTGACCACCGCTTTGCCGCCGTCGGCCAAGTAGCTAAAAGCAATCTGTTCATCCCCCGAGCCGCGCAGCACAGCGTTTTGCGCCCGCGCGGGCAGGCTGTCAAATGGTGCGTCGATGTCAAAGCCGTAATGCTGCGCCAAGCTGTGCAGCAGCGTGAAGTAGTAGGCGTTGCGCCGGTCCCAGCCTTTGATGGCACCGGCGGCCAAACTGAGCGTGGGAAAGGCGACGACCCGCGCCGCGTCAAAAACTTCGCTCTGGCCCAGTCCGTCGCAGGTCGGGCAAGCGCCCAGCGGCGAGTTGAACGAGAACAAGCGCGGCTCCAGCGCCCCCAGCGCGTAGTTGCACTGTGGGCAGGCAAATTGGCTGCTGAACAGGTGCTCGGCACCGCTGTCTATTTCGACCGCCAGCACGCGCCCGCCGCCTTCTTGGCTGGCGGCGCTGGCACCCACCAGCAGCGCGGCTTCAAAGCTCTCGGCCAAGCGCTGCTGCACGTCGGCGCGCACTTTGATGCGGTCAACGACGACGTCGATGTTGTGCTTTTCGGTTTTTTTCAGCACGGGCAGATCGCCGTGCGCGTACACCACGCCATCGACCCGAAAGCGCACGTAGCCGCGCGCTTGCATCTGCGCGAACAGTTCGGTGAACTCGCCTTTTTTCTCGCGCGCTACGGGGGCCAGCACCATCAGGCGCGTATCTTCAGGCAGCGCCAGCACGGCATCGACCATCTGGCTGACGGTTTGCGATTGCAGCGGCTGGTGGTGCTCGG
>CAIRYF010000463.1 GCA_903882725.1 uncultured Simplicispira sp. | reverse complement strand
GTGTCAGCTTTGCCATTGCCGTCGGCGAGAAGCTGGCGCTGGTGGGCGAGTCAGGCTCGGGCAAAACCATCACCGCGCTGAGTTTGCTGCGCTTGGTGGCCGACGCACGCATCACCGGCCAAGCCCGGCTGCGCGGGCGCGACTTGCTGGCCTTGTCCGAGCGCGAAATGCGCGGCGTGCGCGGTGGCGACATCGCCATGGTGTTCCAAGAGCCCATGACGGCGCTGAACCCTTTGATGACCATCGGCCAGCAAATTACCGAAGTTTTAGAGCTAAAAAAGGCGCTAACGCCCGTCCAGTCTGCGCAAGCAGCTATTGAATTGTTAGCAAAAACCGGCATCCCTGAGCCTGAACGGCGCGCCAACAGCTTTCCGCACCAACTGAGCGGCGGCCAGCGACAGCGCGCCATGATTGCTATGGCGCTGGCCAGTGAACCGGCGCTCTTGCTGGCCGACGAGCCCACCACTGCGTTGGACGTGACGCTGCGCGGGCAGATTTTGGATTTGCTCTCAGACCTGCAACGCAGCAGCGGCATGGCGGTGCTCTTGATTACGCACGACCTCAATTTGGTGCGCCGCTTTGCCGACCGCGTGGCCGTGATGGAGCAAGGCGTGCTGGTCGAGGAGGGCCGCGTCGCCGACGTCTTTCGCGCACCGCAGCACCCCTACACCCAGCGCCTGATCGCCAGTCAGCCCCGGCGCGATGTGGTGGAAGTGCAGGACATGGCTGCTGGCGCGCTGCCGGTAGTCACCACCCAAGCGCTGCGCGTGGCCTATCCAATACCGCTGGCGGGCGTGCGCGGCTGGTTCAAAAAGGGCGAATTTGTCGCCGTACAGGGGGCCACACTGCAACTGCTGCCCGGGCAAACGCTGGGCGTGGTGGGCGAATCGGGCTCGGGCAAATCGACGCTGGCGCAGGCGATTTTGGGCCTGCTGGTCTATGGCGGTGAGGTGGCAGTGGTCGGGCAGGCGTGGCAACAGCCGGCTGCGCGCAACACCCCGGCCAATCAGGCGCTGCGCCGCCGGGTGCAGGTGGTGTTTCAAGACCCGTTCTCGTCGCTGTCGCCGCGCCTGACGGTAGAAGAAATCGTCGGCGAAGGGCTGCGCGTTCACAACCGCAGTTTGAGCAGCGCCGAGCGGCGCACGCGCGTCAACGCGGCGCTGGAGGAAGTTGGCCTGAGCGAGGCGCACTACCCCGGCTTGCTGGCGCGCTATCCGCACGAATTTTCTGGCGGCCAGCGCCAGCGCTTGGCCATTGCCCGTGCCCTCATCGTGCAGCCGCAGGTGTTGGTGCTGGACGAGCCGACCAGTGCGCTGGACGTCACCATCCAGCAGCAGGTGCTGGCCTTGCTACAGCGCTTGCAGCGCGAAAAGGGATTGAGCTATGTGCTCATCACCCATGACGTTGAGGTAATTCGCGCCATGGCGCACACTGTCATCGTGATGAAAGACGGCGATATCGTCGAAAATGGCCCGGTAGCGCAAGTGCTGGATGCGCCGCAGCATCCGTACACCCAGCGGCTCGTAGCGGCGGCCAGCGTAGCCGATATTTTTTAAGTCAAATATGCCTCTAGCCCTTGTGCAGAAAGCGCTGGCAGCTATCAAAAAAGATTTTCCACGGGCTGCTCTGCTAACGCCCCGTGGTGTTCAACGGACCAGCCATAGATCATGCAATTTAACGACCTCGCAGACAACCACGAAGACACTGAGCACAGCCGTGCAGAGCGCGCGGCCGGCGCAGCGCGCAGCACTTGGGTCAGTGTGGGGGTCAATCTGGTGCTGTCCAGTATCCAGATTGTGGTGGGCATACTGTCCAAGTCGCAAGGCTTGATTGCGGACGGTATCCACTCGCTGTCCGACCTGGTGGCCGACTTCGTCGTGCTGTTTGCCAACCACCATTCCCAAAAGGAGGCTGACCAAGAGCACCCCTATGGGCACCAGCGCTTTGAAACCGCCGCCTCACTGGTGCTGGGCCTGTTGCTGCTGGGCGTGGGCGTGGGCATGGTGTGGTCGGCAGTGGTCAAGCTGGAAAACCCCGAGGCCATCGCGCAGGTGCATGCGATCGCCCTGTGGGTTGCGGGGGCCGCGCTGGTGGGCAAAGAGCTGCTGTTTCGCTATATGCTGGCCGTGGCCAAGCGCGTCAAGTCGAGTATGTTGGTGGCCAATGCTTGGCACGCGCGCTCGGATGCGGCATCGTCGCTGGTGGTGGGCATCGGCATTGCTGGCAACTTGATGGGTTACCCCATCTTGGACCCTATCGCCGCGCTCATTGTCGGCTTCATGGTGGCAAAAATGGGCTGGGAGTTTGGCTGGGACGCCTTGCACGATCTGATGGACCGATCGGTGGACGAACAGGAAGTGCAGGCCATTCGCCAGACGCTACTCGACACCCCGGGCGTGAGCGGCGTACACGATGTGCGCACGCGCAAGATGGGCGATATGGTTGTGGTGGACGCGCACCTAGAGGTGAACGCCTTACTCACCGTGGAGGCTGGCCACGACATCGCTGTCCATGCGCGCCAGCGCGTACTGCAAAGGCACCGCGTGCTCAATTTGATGGCGCATATAGATCCTTGGCGCAAGCCCGATCTGGACCATGCGCCGCTACCCGTGCGCGGCAGTACCGCACAAGAGTAACCCGCCCTGCACCGCAGGATGCGGCGTGTGGTGTGGTGCGCAGGTCAGGCGGTGGCTGGCGGTGCGACCCGGTCGCGCCGCCAGCGTTGTCCCACGTTGCGCACCAACTCCAGCCACGCTAGGCACAGCGCCAGCAGCACGGCGGCCACAACCAGTCCTTGGCTGGGGGGCAGCTCCAGCCCCATCAGTGTGCGCAGCCACGGTGTACCCAGCACTGCCATGAGCAGCAATCCCATGCCAGCGGCCATGCGCCACAGCCACGGGTTGCGGTCGGTCATGCCATACCAAGCGGGGCGTGAGAGGTCACGGTTGGCCCAGATCAGCAGCATCACGCCCAGCACCAGCGTGCCAAACACCACGCTGCGTCCTTGCGCTGTGCTCCAGCCTTGGCCTATCAGCCAAGCCTGAGCGGCCAGCAGCACAGCGGCGATGCCCAGCCCTTGCAGCGCTGAAAACAACAGCGGCGCAGCGGCAAAGGGCGAGTCGGTGACTGGACGGGGCGCGCGCTCCATCAGGCCGGGGTCTTCGGCCTCGGCCTCGAAGACGATGGAGCAGGCCGGGTCGATCAACAGCTCCAGCAGCACGATGTGTACCGGCAGCAAGAGCGCCGGCCAGTGCAGCAAGGTCGGTACCAGCGCCAGCGCGATAACGGGAACGTGTACGGCAAAGACAAAACGCACGGCCTTGCGGATGTTGTCGTCGATGCGCCGACCTTGGCGTATGGCAGCGACGATGCGGGTAAAGCTGTCGTCCAGCAGCACCAGCGCGGCGGCTTCGCGCGCCACGTCGGTGCCGCGCTCGCCCATGGCGATGCCCACGTCGGCCGCCTTGAGGGCGGGGGCGTCGTTCACGCCGTCGCCGGTCATGGCCACCACTTCGCCCGATGCGCGCAGCAACTGCACTAGGCGCAGTTTGTGCTGGGGCTTGAGGCGTGCGCACAAGTCCACATAGGCCAGCCGTGCGCTCAGGGCGGCGTCGTCCAGCGCCTCCAGCTCGGCACCGGTGAGGATCTCGGGGCGATCGGACAGACCTACCTGCTGTGCGATGGCGCGCGCTGTGGCGGGGTGGTCGCCGGTCATCATGACCACGCGCACGCCGGCGCGGCGGCACTCGGCCAGCGCGGCGGGCACTTCGGGGCGCGGCGGATCGGTCAGCGCGATCAGGCCGAGGAATTCGAAGTCAAAGTCGTGCTGGCTTGGTGGCCACGGCGGCTCCAAGCCCGGCGCGGCGGGCGCGCTGCTCCAGCGTCCGCGCGCCACACCCAGCACGCGCAGGCCGCGCTCTGCCATGGCTTGAACCTGCTGGCGAATGGCGCTGTGCTGCGCAGCGCTCAGGTGGCACAGGTCGGCCACGGCTTCGGGCGCGCCTTTGGTCGCCAGCAGCCAATGGGTGCTGGAAGGTGCCGGATCGCTGCTGGCAAACACCCGCGTCATGGCCAAAATCTCGCCCGAGAGCGCGTATTCAAAGCTCGGCTCGCGCCCGTCATGCAGATGTTCGGTGCCGGCCAGCCACTGGTGGCCAAAGTGCTGGATGGCTTTCTCCATCGGGTCAAACGGCTCGGCGGGTGTGGCCAGCATGGCAAATTCGGTCAGCGGGTGGAAGGCTTCGGACAGTGCGTTGGCACCCTTGAGCGTGAAGTGTGCGTTGGTCGTGGCCAGCTCTGCCACGGCCATGCGGTTGACGGTGAGCGTGCCGGTTTTGTCTACCGCCAGCACGGTGATGGCACCCAGCGCCTCGACGGCCGTCATGCGCCGTGTCAGTACTTTTTGCTGCGAGATGCGCCACGCGCCCATGGCCAAAAACACAGTCAGGATGACGGGAATTTCTTCGGGCAAGAGGGCCATTGCCAGCGCAATGCCCGAGAGCAGGCTCTCCAGCAGCGCTCGGCCGTTCCACCACCAGCCCAGCAACAACTGGATGCTGGCCAGCACCAAGGCGGCGGCACCGAGCCGGCGCACCAGCTTGCGCGAGCCTTGTTGCAGGGCCGAGACTGGCTCGGCAGTGGCCGCTAGGTCGGTGCCGATGCGCCCTAGCGCCGTGTGTGCCGCAGTAGCGTGTACCTGTGCCAGGCCCGTGCCGCGCGTGACGACGGTGCTGGCAAACACAAAACAAGGCTCCGCGTTGGTGGCCAGCGCCAGCTTGGCCACGGGTACTGTTTCGCCGGTCAGCAGCGATTCGTCTACCTCCAATTGGCCTTGCAGCAGCTGCGCGTCGGCGGCAATGCGGTCGCCCTCGCGCAGTACCAGTAAGTCGCCGCGCACCACGCTCTGGCCCGCAACGCGCTGCTCTTGGCCGTCCCTGATAACCAGCGCGCGCGGGGCCGACAGCTCGCGCAGCGATTCGAGCGCGCGCTGCGTTTTGCGCTCTTGCACCAGCGTGATGCCGATCACGACAAACACGCAGCTGATCAAAAAAATCGCCTCGGTGTGGTCGCCCAGCGCCAGATAAATGCCGCCAGCGGTCAGCAGCATTAAAAACATCGGCTCACCCACTACGTCGCGCACGATGGCCCATACCGATTTGGGCGCGCTGCCCGGCAGCACATTGGGGCCGTCGGCGGCCAGGCGGCGCGCGGCTTCGGCACCGCTCAGGCCGCTCAGTGCGGGCAAGGCACCCGCCGCTTGGGACGTTTGGGGCGCTGGCGGTGTCTGGGCAGGAGGCGTTGGCATAGTTGTCCGTCTATCTGGAGTCTGTCCAGTGGGTAGTAAAAATTCTTAGACTGTAACCATGAACACACCCCACACCCACCAAGCTTTTCAGCGCAGCGATTTGGTGCGCATTGCGACCCAAGCCATGCGCGAGCACAGCCTAGAGCCCGAGTTTTCGCCCGGCGCCTTGCAGCAATTGCAGACCATCGGTGCTGCGGCGCACGAGAGCGATCCACGCATCCGCGACCTCACAGCGCTGCCTTGGTGCTCTATCGACAACGACGATTCGCTCGACCTCGACCAGCTGACCGCCTGCGGTGGCATGGGCAACGGGGCAGTGAAAATTTTTGTCGCCGTGGCCGACGTGGATGCGCTGGTCAAAAAGAACTCTGCCATTGACCAGCACGCGCGTGTCAACACCACTTCGGTTTACACCTCGGCGCGGGTGTTTGCCATGCTGCCAGAGCGTCTGTCTACCAACCTTACCTCGCTCAACCCCGGTGAGGAGCGGCTGGCCATCGTCACCGAGATGGTGGTCGGCCTTGATGGCGTCGTCAGCCATTGCACCGTACACCGCGCGCGGGTGCGCAACCAAGCTAAATTGGCTTACGACGCCGTGGCTGCATGGATTGAGGGCAAAGGTGATCTGCCCGCTGCCGCACGCGCCGTGCCTGGCATGGACGCGCAATTGCGCACGCAAGACGCCGTGGCGCAGCGGATGCGGGCGCACCGACGCGAGCAGGGTTCGCTGGATTTGGAGACCTTCCAGCCGCGCGCCGTGTTCGAGGGTGAGCGCGTGGTTGGCATTCGCCAGCAGGAACAAAACCGCGCGCGCCAGCTGATTGAAGAATTCATGATTGCCACCAACACCTGCACGGCGCAGTTTTTGGCGCAGCATGGCACCAGTGCCTTGCGCCGGGTGGTGCGCTCGCCCGAGCGCTGGCTGCGCATCGTCGAGGTGGCCAGCAAGTACGGCCAGTCTTTGCCCAAGACGCCCGATTCGCGCGCGTTAGAGGGCTTTTTGGCACGCCAGCGCAAGGCCGACCCGCTGCGCTTTCCAGACTTGTCGTTGGTCATCATCAAGCTCATGGGCTCGGGCGAATACGTGGTCGAGTACCCGCACGGCGAGCCTATCGGCCACTTTGGCCTGGCGGTGCGCGACTACACCCATTCGACTGCGCCCAACCGGCGTTACCCCGACTTGGTCAGTCAGCGCATGGTCAAGGCGTTGCTGGCGGGCGAGCATTCGCCCTACGGCACGGCAGAACTGGCGCTGCTGGCCGAACACTGTACGCACCAAGAAGACGCGGCGCAAAAAGTCGAGCGCAGCGTGCGCAAGTCTGAGGCGGCGCTGTTCATGCAGGGCTTGGTGGGCCAGCGCTTTGACGCCATCGTCACCGGTCGCACGCCAAGCGCCACCTGGGTGCGCATCTTCGCGCCCCCGGCGGAGGGTTTGTTGGTGGCGGGGCAGCCGTTCCTGGAGGTGGGGCAAAAGATCCGGGTGAAGCTGGTGGGCACGAATGTGGAGCGCGGCTTTATCGACTTTGAACAGTTACATTGAGACATTGCAATTATTCAACTATTGTTGAATAATTGCCGAATGGAAAAAGTAACTGCTACCACTGTCTTTGAATCGCTGGCCTCGGGCGTGCGGCTGGATGTTTTTCGCCTACTGGTCAGGCAAGGCCCGGAAGGTTTGGTGGCTGGTGAAATTGCCACCGCGCTGGCGCTGCCGGCCACCAATTTGTCGTTTCACCTGAAGGCGCTCACGCAGGCGGGCTTGCTGACCGCCACGCAGGAGGGGCGCTACCAGCGCTACCGCGCGAACATCGCCCTGATGGTCGAACTGATCGCCTATCTGAGCGATGAATGCTGCGCCGGTCATCCCGAGGCCTGCCTGCCGACTGGTGCCATGGCCGCCTGCACCAGCTGTGCCTAACGCAGCGAAGCACAGCAAACCCCGTCCTTTCTATTCCACTGCCTTTTTGATAGGCCCACGCCATGCGCAATATTTTGTTTCTTTGTACCCACAACAGCGCCCGCAGCATCCTGGCCGAGGCGCTGCTGAACCACTTGGATGCGCAGACGCCCACACGGCGCTGGCAGGCTTGGTCGGCTGGCAGTAGCCCCCGGCCTGGGCAGCAGCCGCACCCGCTGGCGCTGGAGGTGCTGCAGCACGCCGGTATTGCGACCGAGGGACTGCACAGCAAAAGCTGGGACGCATTTGCTGCCCCCGGCGCGCCGCACATGGACTTGATCATCACCGTGTGTGACAGCGCCGCGGGCGAGGTCTGCCCTATCTGGCCCGGCCATCCGGCCAGTGCGCACTGGGGTTATGCCGACCCGTCGGCGGGCGATGCACCAGATGAGGTCAAGCGCGAGGCCTTTCGCCAAACGCTGCACGCCATGGGCCGTCGCCTGGCGCTGCTGCTGAATTTGCCGCCTGAGAAGTTGCAAAAAAACCTGCTGCAGGAAACTGCACGCGGTCTGTCTTCCCACTGAAAACCAGGAAATCGCTATGACCACCATCCAAATTTTTGACCCGGCCCTGTGCTGCAGCAGCGGCGTGTGTGGCACCGACGTGGACCAGAACCTCGTCAACTTCTCCGCCGATGCCGACTGGGCGCGCCAGAACGGGGCGCAGATTGAGCGCTTTAACTTGGCGCAGCAGCCGATGGCGTTTGCTGAAAACCCGCTGGTGAAAGGCTTTTTGCAGCGCTCGGGCCAAGAATCCTTGCCGCTCACGCTGGTGGCGGGCGAGGTGGCACTGGCCGGGCGCTACCCCAACCGCAGCGATTTGGCGCGCTGGGCCGACATTGCGCTGCCCGCCGCCGAGTCGCCATCTACGGGCACTTGCTGCTCGGGTGGTGCCTGCTGCTGAAGCCGCCCCGTCCATTCTGACCCCGAAAGTATCTATGCAATTTCTTGACAACGCACCTCGTTTTCTGTTTTTCACGGGCAAAGGCGGAGTGGGCAAGACCTCGCTGGCCTGTGCCACGGCGATGCAGCTGGCTGCGCAGGGTCAGCGGGTGCTGCTGGTCAGCACCGACCCAGCGTCCAACGTCGGCCAGGTGTTTGGCCTGAGCATTGGCAACCAGGTTACGGCCATCCCCGAGGTGGCGCGCTTGTGGGCGCTGGAGATCGACCCTCAGGCCGCCGCGCAGGGCTACCGCGACCGTATCGTCGGCCCG
>CAIRYF010000462.1 GCA_903882725.1 uncultured Simplicispira sp. | reverse complement strand
GCCTACCGGGGCGTGACGGCTGCGCAAGCCGCCCAACGCTGGCCCAACCTGACGCTCAAGAAAATCCCCAAGATGGTGAAAGACCGCTGCGAATGGGGCCACGACGACTACAGCCTGAACGTGGCCAACCTGCCAATGGCGCAAAAGGTGGCCGAGGTGCTGCCGCCGCAGGATGATTTGTTTGGTGGGGATGGCGCATGAGTCAGGCGCCTGAACCGGCATCCAACGCCGCTGGCGAGTTTTTGCTGTTCCAGACAGAGAACGCGCAAACCCGTGTGCAGGTGCGCCTGATGGATGGTGTGCTGTGGCTCACCCAGCGGCAAATGGCCGAGTTGTACGAAAAGGACGTGCGCACGGTCAGCGAGCACCTGAAAAATGTGTATGCCGACGGCGAGTTGAACCCGGACGCAACTATCCGGAAATTCCGGATAGTTGCCCGGGAAGGCGCGCGGGATATAGAAAGACTGGTAGACCACTACAACCTGGACGCCGTTCTGCACGTGGGTTACCGCGTGCGCTCACCGCGTGGTGCGCAGTTTCGCCAGTGGGCCACAGAGACACTTAAAACCTCTCTGGTGAAAGGTTTTGTGCTGGATGACGACCGCTTCAAGCGCGGAGCAGATGCCGGGTATTTTGAAGACCTGCTGGCGCGCATTCGTGACATTCGTTCGTCAGAAAAAGTGTTTTGGCGCAAGGTGCTCGACATTTACGCCACCAGCGTGGACTACGACGCACGGGCCGAAAGCTCGAAAAGGTTCTTTGCCACCATCCAAAACAAGTTGCACTGGGCAACGCATGGGCATACAGCGGCAGAGCTGATTGCGCTTCGCGCCGACGTTGGTCAGCCCCACATGGGCTTGATGACGTGGGCTACCGCACCGCAAGGCGGCACGCCGCGCAAGGCCGATGTGGTGGTGGCTAAAAACTATTTAAACGAGGATGAGCTGGTGGTGCTCAACCGGATCGTGACTGCCTATCTGGAGTTTGCAGAACTGCAGGCGCTGGACCGCAAACCCATGGCCATGGCCGATTGGATAGCCAAGCTGGATGGCTTTTTGCGCTTGTCCGGGCGCGAAATTTTGACCCACGCGGGGCGCATGACCGCCGAGGCTGCGCAGGGCAAGGCCGAAGCGGCGTTTGAGGTGTATCGCCAGCAGCAGCTGGCCGTTCCCAGCCGGGCGGAGCAGGATTTTGATGCCGCGTTGGCAAAGCCTGTGAAAGCGCTGGAGACGCAGCGCAAGGCAACGCCCCGCCCCAAGGCGGGCAAGAACAAAAAGGGAGAAGCATGAGCCAACGTGAAGTCAATGCCATTAGCGGCCGCCTGAGCCTGCGCCCGCCGCAATCCGAGTCGCTGGCCAAGCTGGCCAGCGCGATTGAAGCGAGCCCCGCGATGCTGTGGCCCAACCGAGACGCGGCAGACGTGGCTGCCATTCTGGCCACGCTCAAGGCCCAATTCCCCAAGCTGCAAGACTTTGAACGCGAGTTTCCGTCGCTGTGCTTTGCGCTGGCCACGGGCGTGGGCAAGACGCGGCTGATGGGCGCGTTCATCAGCTACCTGTACACGGCGCACGGCATCAAGCACTTTTTTGTGCTGGCACCTAACCTGACGATTTACGACAAGCTGATTGCCGACTTCACGCCGAATACACCCAAATACGTCTTCAAGGGCGTGGCCGAGTTTGCGGCCTACCCGCCCGAGATCATTACCGGCGACAACTACGAAGAGCGCGCTCAAGCGCTGGGTGATTTGTTGTCGCCCGTGTCGATCAACATTTTCAACATTGCCAAAATTACTTCCGAGGTACGAGGCGGCAAGGCACCGCGCATCAAGCGCTTGAGTGAATACATAGGGCAGAGCTATTTTGACTATCTGGCAGGCCTACCAGACCTGGTGTTGCTGATGGATGAGTCGCATCGCTACCGCGCCAGCGCCGGAGTGCGCGCCATTAACGAGCTGCGGCCTTTGATGGGGCTGGAGCTGACCGCCACGCCGTTTGTGGAAACTACCAAAGGGCCGGTGCCCTTCAAAAACGTGGTGATGGACTACCCGCTGGCCCGCGCCATGGAAGACGGCTTTGTGAAAGAGCCCGCCGTGGTCACCCAGCGCAACTTTGACGCCAAGAGTATGCCGCCGGAAGAAGTGGAGCGCGTCAAGCTGCAAGACGGCGTGCGCATGCACGAGGCCACCAAGGTGGAGCTAAAAACCTACGCCCGCACCAACGGGGTGAAAGAGGTCAAGCCCTTCATGCTGGTGATTGCACGGGACACCACGCACGCCAGCGCGCTGTTGGCGCATTTGCAATCCGAAGCATTTTTTGCTGGACGCTACCGCAACAAAGTAATTCAGGTGGACAGCAGCAAGAGCGGCGCGGAAGAAGAAGAGATGGTGCGCAAGCTGCTGGCGGTGGAAAGTGTGGACGAGCCCACCGAGATCGTGATTCACGTCAATATGCTCAAAGAGGGCTGGGACGTGACCAACCTGTACACCATCGTGCCGCTGCGCGCCGCCAACGCCCGCACGCTGGTGGAGCAGTCGATTGGCAGGGGCTTGCGCCTGCCTTATGGCAAGCGCACCAAGAATGCGGCGGTAGACCGGCTCAACATCATTGCGCACGACCGGTTTCAGGACATCATTGACGACGCCAACCGGGCGGATTCGCCTATCAAGCTCAAAACACTGATTCTGGATGCGCCCGATGCGGAAGGTGACCGGATGCACAGCCGAACGATTCAGCCCAATCTGGCGCAGGCCTTGGGGCTTGGGCAAAACGGTGATGTACCCGCAATTGATGGCACTGATGCAGCCCAAGCAGTGACAAGTAACGTACCGCCGCCAGCGCCCATATTCACAACTCCGCAAGAACGACAAGCCGCATATGTGGTGATGGAGGTGATGGCGGAGTACGAGCTGCGCACCGCAGATGCTCCGACGCGGCAGGCCTTTCTGACCCCTGCATTGCAGGCCCGCATTGCCGAGGCCGTGCAAGAGCGATTGCCACCGGCGCAACTCAGTGTGCTCGCGGGCACCGACGCCCCGCCAGAACTGGATTTGGCCGACGTGGTGCGCCGCACGGTGGACGTGGTGGTCAAGCAGACCATTGATATTCCGCGCATTGCCGTAGTGCCCAAGGGTGTGATTACCAGCGGATTCAAGCCCTTTGCTTTGGATGTCGCGGGCTTGCATTTGCAGCCCAAAGACCGCTCATTGGTCGGTCAGACGCTGCGCACACATGAGCAGTTCACGTACACCGCGCAGGCCGGGCGACGGGAACGGCGCTTGGAGGATTACATCGTCCACGCGCTGATCGACTACGACGACATTGACTACATGGTGCATGCCAGCCTGTTATATGACCTAGCGGGGCAGATGGTGGCACACCTGCAAAGCTATTTGTCAGACGCCAATGAGGTGATCAATGTGTTGGACTTGGACCGGCAACTGATTGCGAAGAACATCCATGCCCAGATGATGGAGCACTTCTTTGAGTCGGCCACCGAGTACGCCGTGGAAGTGCGGCGCGGCTTTACAGCGCTAAAAGAGCCCACCTACACCGTAAGCGCCAGCCAGCCACTGCGCGACTGCCGTGACACGGTGGATGAGCCCAGTCGCATCAAGCAAATGGTGTTCGGGCATTTTTCACGCTGCTTGTATCCGCAGCAAAAGTTTGACTCGGATACCGAAAGGCGTTTTGCTGTGATTTTGGAGCGCGACGCGGACAAGTGGTTTAAACCCGCGAAGGGGCAGTTCCAGTTGTTTTACAAACTGGGCGTGGAGCAGCCCGAGTACGTGCCCGACTTCGTGGTCGAAACCGCACACCATTTGTTGATGTGCGAGACCAAGGCACGCAACGAGCTGGGCGCAGACGACGTCAAAGCCAAAGCCGAGGCGGGCGCTTTGTGGTGCAAGCACGCTTCAGACCATGCCCGCACCACAGGAGCCAAGCCGTGGAAATACTTGCTGATTGCGCATGACGCGGTGACGCAAGACAAGCGGTTGGCGGACTATCTGCAATTTGCCGTTGCGCCTTTGTAATAAGCATCAAAACGGCCTCTAGCCCCTATTTGTATAGGCTTTATAGCTACTATTTTTGTAGCAACCTAGCTGCTTCGAGTGCAAAGTACGTCAGTACGCCGTCGGCACCAGCGCGCTTGAAGGCCAGCAGGCTTTCGAGCATCACCGCGTCGTGGTCGAGCCAGCCGTTGTGCGCTGCGGCTTTGAGCATGGCGTATTCGCCGCTGACTTGGTAGGCAAAGGTGGGCACTTTGAATTCGTCTTTGACGCGGCGCACCACGTCCAAGTAGGGCATTCCGGGTTTGACCATCACCATGTCGGCACCTTCGGCGATGTCCAGCGCGACTTCGCGCAGCGCCTCGTCGCTGTTGCCGGGATCCATTTGGTAGCAGTTTTTATCGGCCTTGCCCAGGGCGCCGCGCGTGCCGACAGCATCGCGAAATGGGCCATAAAAGGCGCTGGCGTACTTGGCGCTGTAGGCCATGATGCGGGTGTGGATGTAGCCATGGCGCTCTAGCGCGCTGCGAATGGCCCCAATGCGCCCGTCCATCATGTCGCTGGGGGCGACGATGTCGACGCCGGCGACGGCGTGATTGACCGCTTGGCCGGTCAGCACTTGCACGGTGTCATCGTTCAGGATGTAGCCGGTCTCGTCCAGCAGGCCGTCCTGGCCGTGGCTGGTGTAGGGGTCTAGCGCCACGTCGGTCATGATGCCCAAGTCGGGAAACTCGGCCTTGAGCGCCCGCACCACGCGCGGAATCAGGCCGTCGGGGTTGAGCGCCTCTTTGCCGTCGGGCGTTTTGAGCGACGGGTCAATCGACGGAAACAGCGCCATCACCGGAATGCCCAAGCGCACACATTCTTGGGCCACCGGCAACAGCAAATCAAGGCTTAGGCGGTCAACGCCGGGCATCGACGTCACGGCTTGGCGCAGGTTGTGGCCTTCGTGGACGAACACCGGGTAAATCAAGTCGTGCGGCGTGACTGCGTGCTCGCGCACCAAGTTGCGGGTGAAGGCGTCGCGGCGCAAACGCCGGGGACGGTTGCTGGGAAAGGGGGTGGGGCTAGAGAGGTGCATAAGGAAAATTGTGCCCCATTCAGCGCAGCAGGGGTACAGGCCACTAAACTGGGGCGATGTTGTGGGTCAAATCTTTTCATATCGTCTTCGTGGCCAGCTGGTTTGCCGGCCTTTTTTATTTGCCGCGTATTTTTGTCAATTTGGCAATGGTGGTGCCCGGTTCACAGGCCGAGCGCGCGCGCTTGCTGCTGATGGCCCGCAAGCTGATGCGCTTTACCACGCTGCTGGCGGTGCCCGCCGTGGGGTTGGGCATTTGGCTGTGGGCCGGTTATGGCGTTGGCTGGGGGCCGGGCAATGCCTGGATGCACGCCAAGTTGGCGCTGGTGCTGCTGGCGCTGGGCTACCACCATGCTTGCAGCGTGATGCTGCGCAAGCTACAGACTGGCAACAGTCAGCGCAGCCATGTGTGGTTTCGCTGGTTTAACGAGGTGCCGGTGTTGCTGCTGCTGGCCATCGTGGTGTTGGTGGTGGTCAAGCCGTTTTGATCGGCACAGCGCCATGCACAAGACCACGGCTTGGCCTTTGGCACTGGTGTATATCGCGCTGATTGTTTTTGCCAGCCTGTTTCCTTTTGAGGGCTGGCGCGCCCAAGGCATTTCCCCCGTGGTGTTTTTGGTGGCGCGTATTCCGCCGCCGTACTGGACTGGGTTTGACGTATCCATCAACGTGCTGGGCTACGGGCCGCTGGGTTTTTTGCTGGCGCTGGCGCTGCTGAGCACCGGTTGGCCGCGCAGCGCGGTGCCAGTGGCAGCGCTGGTGGGCACGCTGCTGTCGCTGGGCATGGAGTATTTGCAGATTTATTTGCCCCAGCGCATCCCCTCGAATTTAGATTTGCTGCTCAACACCACTGGCGCTTTGAGCGGCGCGCTGCTGGCGGCGCTGCTGGAGCACCTGGGCGCGCTGTACCGCTGGAACCAAGTGCGCAACCGTTGGTTTGTGCCCGATGCGCGTGGCGCGCTGGTGCTGCTGGCGCTGTGGCCGTGGGCGCTGCTGTTTCCTGCCGCCGAGCCGTTTGGTCTGGGTCAAGGGCGGGAGCGTTTGGAGGTGGTGCTGCTGAACGCGCTGGAGGGCACACCGTTTTTATCGTGGTTGCCGGTGCGCGAGACCGAGCTGCTGCCACTCTCCCCGGCAGGCGAGTTGCTGTGTGTGGCGCTGGGTTTGCTGGTGCCGTGTCTGCTGGCCTATAGCGTGATCGGTCATGCCGGGCGGCGCGTGGTTTTTGCCTTGGCCACGGCAACCATGGGCGTGGCGGTGACGGCCTTGTCAGCGGCCCTCAGCTACGGCCCAACGCACGCTTGGGAGTGGCTTAGTGTGCCGGTGCGCGCAGGCCTGTGGGTGGGGGTGGTGTTGGTGACGCTGGCTTTGGTGCTGCCCCGGCGGGCGTGCATCGTGCTGCTGCTGTTGGTACTGGTGATACACCTGAGCCTGCTTAACGATGCGCCCACCAGCGCCTATTTTGCGCAAACTTTACAGGCATGGGAGCAGGGGCGCTTTAGTCGGTTTTTTGGTATTGGCCAGTGGCTGGGCTGGATCTGGCCTTATGCCACTTTGGTATATGTGTTGCTGCGTGCCTCGCGCCGCGAGTTGCGTTCTTAAAATGGGCCATGACTAAATCCACCGCATCCACTACAACTACCGCCCCCACGCCACTCGCTACCCTCGCTACATCGACTCCATCGACTCCATCGACTCCATCGACAGCGCCCGGGTATTTTGCGCAGCATATTTTCTTTTGCACCAATGAGCGCACCAATGGCGAGAACTGCTGCGCCCAGCACGGCAGCGTTGCCGCGTTTGAATACTGCAAAAAGCAAGTCGGCGAGGCTGGCTTGGCTGGCCCCGGCAAAGTGCGCGTGAACAAAGCCGGTTGCCTTGACCGCTGCGCTGGTGGCCCACTGGTTGTGATCTATCCCGAGGGGATTTGGTACAGCTACGTGGACAATGCCGATATTGATGAAATCATCGAGTCACACCTGAAAAATGGCCAGGTGGTCGAGCGTTTGCTGACATCCCCAGAAATTGGGCGCTGAACAGTGCGTTAGATAAAATACAAGCCTTTTTAGCCTTCAGCCCAAGCGTATAAAGCGCTTTAAGCTATAAAAATAGTAGCATTATGAATGCACACACTGAACGACTGAGCCTGATCGGCAGCGCCGGTGCCATCGAAGCCACACGCGACGCTGCGGCGGTGTCTGCCGGTGTTGCGCCGCGTGGCGTGGCCATCATTGCCCACCCACATCCCTTGTTTGGCGGCTCGCTGGACAACAAGGTCGTGCAAACGCTGGCACGCGCTTTTGTGCAGTGTGGTTGGACGGCAGTGCGCTTTAATTTTCGTGGTGTGGGTGCCAGCGCTGGTGGGCACGACGAAGGGCGCGGCGAGTTAGAAGATTTTTTGTCAGTGGTCGAGCAAGTAGCACCCGAGGGGGCGCTGGCGTTGGCTGGCTTTTCTTTTGGTTCTTTTGTCACCAGCCACGCGCTGGCTGCGCTGTGGTCGCAGCGCCGTATCGAGCAGGTGGTGCTGGTCGGCACGGCGGCCAGCCGCTTTAGCGTGGCGCAACTACCGCCCGAGGCGCATTTGCGCACCTTGATCGTGCATGGCGAGCAAGACGACACTGTGCCGCTGTCAGCGGTGTTGGACTGGGCGCGCCCGCAGGTATTGCCAATCACCATCTTGCCAGGCGGTGGCCATTTCTTTCACGGGCAATTGCCGCTGCTGAAAAATTTGGTGGTGCGCCACCTGCAATCAGGCGACTGATCCGCCGCTCCCATCGCCCGCTCTACAGCTGTTTTTTGTTGGCAGCTGGGCTTGTTTTTATTCTGACTCTTTAGATTTTTGGTGCCATCATGAAACGAATACTGTCTGCGCTTCGGACTTTTACTTTGGCTGCGGGGGTGTCTTCAGTCACTTTGCTAGCCCAGGCGCAAGTTGCCCAAGCACCCCAACCACCTGAAATTGCCGCCCGCACTTATATGCTGCTGGACGTGACTGCCAACCAAGTGCTGGCCGCTAAAGACATTGATGCCCCGGTAGAGCAGGCGTCGCTGACCAAGCTGATGACTGGCTATTTGGTGTTTGACGCCCTGCGAGCAAAAAAAATCGACTTGCAGCAAAAATTCCCTGTCAGTGTGCGCGCCTGGAAGATGCCCGGCTCGCGGATGTTTATCGACCCCAAGATGCAGGTGCCAGTGGATGACCTCATCAAAGGCATGATTGTTCAGTCAGGCAACGACGCCACCATGGCGCTGGCCGAGGGCGTGGGAGGCAGCACCGAGCAGTTTGTCAAGCTCATGAACGACCAAGCCAAGGCATTGGGCATGGCGGGCACCAGCTACAAAAACCCCGAAGGTTTGACCGAACCGGGCCACCTGACCACAGCGCGCGATCTGAGCACTTTGGCGATGCGCCTGATGCAAGATTTTCCGGAGTACATGCACTACTACGCCATCAAGCACTACAGCTACCCCGGCACGCCGCCATCCAATGGCAACAACCGCAATGCGCTGCTATTTCGCGATCCCAGTGTGGATGGCTTCAAGACCGGCCACACAACGGCCGCGGGCTACTGCTTGGTAGCCACTGCCAAGCGTGAATTTCCGCAGGTTGGTACGCGCCGCTTGATCTCCATCGTGCTGGGAGCTGCCAGCGAAAGCGCCCGTGCCAACGAAAGCCAAAAACTACTTAATTGGGGCTACACCGCTTTTGATGCGGTAAAACTGTTTGACGCAGGCCAGCCGGTATCGACCCCAGCAGTTTGGAAAGGCAAGAACAACACCGTCAAGATGGGACGTGTCGAGGCCATTGTGGTGGCCGTGCCGGTGGGCAGTGCCGGCAAAATTGCCACCCATATCTCACACCAAGACCCCTTGATTGCACCCTTTAGCAAGGGCCAAGCCATTGGTGCTTTGAAGGTGACGCTGGGTGACGAGCCTTTGCGCGACGTGCCATTGCTGGCGCTTGACGGCGTTGAGCAGGCTGGCGTGTTGGGCCGCGCTTGGGATGCCATTCGTTTGTGGATCAAGTAATTTGCTATTAATAAAATAGCTACAACTGCTTAATACATGGGGGCTTGAAGCTTATTTTGCTTAAATTTAGCGCAGCTTGAGCACCAGCGCCACGCTGGCGCTCAAGTTGAGCGCGGCAATTTTCCTTGTCAGCAGCCGGTGCCTCTGATAAATTAGAGGGCTTTTCGAAATTTGTCACAGATTCAAATTTCGAGGGGTTCACGTTTTAGTTTTTACGTTTAGGGACGACTTTATTCATGCCAACCATTAACCAGCT
>CAIRYF010000461.1 GCA_903882725.1 uncultured Simplicispira sp. | reverse complement strand
GCCGCACTGTCATCTACAAGGGTTTGCTGCTGGCCGACCAAGTGGGTAAATACTTTTTGGACTTGCAAGACGCGCGCTGCGTCTCGGCGCTGGGTTTGGTACACCAGCGGTTTTCGACCAACACATTCCCCGAGTGGCCGTTGGCCCATCCGTATCGCTATGTGGCGCACAACGGCGAGATCAACACCGTTAAAGGCAACTACAACTGGATGAAGGCGCGCGAGGGCGTGATGGCTTCGCCCGTGCTGGGCCCAGACTTGCAAAAGCTCTACCCGATCAGCTTTGCCGACCAGTCCGACACTGCCACCTTTGACAACTGCCTAGAGCTGTTGACCATGGCCGGCTACCCCATCAGCCAAGCAGTGATGATGATGATCCCGGAGCCTTGGGAGCAGCACACCACCATGGATCCGCGTCGGCGCGCGTTTTACGAGTACCACGCGCCGATGATTGAGCCGTGGGACGGCCCGGCCTCCATCGTCTTTACCGATGGCCGCCAGATTGGTGCCACGCTGGACCGCAATGGTCTGCGTCCATCGCGCTACTGCATCACCGACGATGGGCTGGTGATTTTGGCGTCCGAGTCGGGCGTGCTGCCGGTGCCCGAGAACCGCATCGTGCGCAAATGGCGCTTGCAGCCGGGCAAGATGCTGCTGATCGACCTAGAGCAGGGCCGCATGATTGACGACGAGGAGCTCAAAGCCAACATCGTCAACACCAAGCCCTACAAGCAGTGGATTGAAAACCTGCGCATCAAGCTCGACAGCATCGTGCTGGATGCGCCGCTGGCCGTGCCCGCTTCTGTGCTGCCCTTGCTCGATCGCCAGCAAGCCTTTGGCACCACGCAAGAAGATGTGAAGTTTTTGCTGGCACCGATGGCGCAAAACGGCGAAGAAGGCATTGGTTCGATGGGCAACGACAGCCCGTTGGCAGTGCTTTCGGGCAAAAACAAGCCGCTGTACAGCTACTTTAAGCAGCTGTTTGCACAGGTGACCAACCCGCCGATCGACCCGATCCGCGAGGCCATCGTCATGTCGCTCAACAGCTTTATTGGCCCCAAGCCCAATTTGCTGGACATCAACCAAGTCAACCCGCCGATGCGCCTGGAAGTGAGTCAGCCGGTGCTGGACTTTGCCGCCATGGCCAAGCTGCACGATATTGCCCGCTACACGCAGGGCAAGTTCCACAGCGCCACCATCGACATCACCTACCCACTGGACTGGGGCCGCGAGGGCGTCGAGGCCAAGCTGGCGTCGCTGTGCGCGCAGGCGGTCGATGAGATTCGCGGCGGTGCCAACAATTTGATCATCAGCGACCGGGGCATCAGTGCCACGCAGGTGGCTATTCCGGCGCTGTTGGCGCTGTCGGCCATTCACCAGCATTTGGTGGTGCAGGGGCTGCGCACCACGGCGGGCTTGGTGGTCGAGACCGGCACGGCGCGCGAGGTACACCACTTTGCCGTGCTGGCGGGTTATGGCGCTGAAGCCGTTCACCCCTACTTGGCGCTGGAGACGCTGACGGCCATGCACCAAAGCCTGCCCGGCGCGCTGTCGGCGGACAAGGCCATCAGCAATTACATCAAGGCGATTGGCAAGGGCCTGTCCAAAATCATGTCCAAGATGGGTGTCAGCACCTACATGAGCTACTGCGGCGCGCAGCTGTTTGAGGCGATTGGCATCCACAGCGCCACCGTGGCCAAATACTTCACCGGCACCGCCAGCCGCGTCGAGGGCATTGGCGTGTTTGAAATTGCCGAAGAAGCCATCCGTATGCACAAAGCAGCGCTGGGCGGTGACCCACTGTTGGCGCATATGTTGGATGTGGGTGGTGAATATGCTTGGCGCGCGCGCGGCGAAGAGCATATGTGGACGCCCGACACCATTGCCAAACTGCAACACAGCACCCGCGCCAACAACTGGAACACTTACAAGGAATACGCCCAACTGGTCAACGACCAAAGCAAGCGCCACATGACGCTGCGCGGCCTGTTTGAGTTCAAGTTTGACCCGGCCCAAGCCATTGCCATCGACGAGGTTGAATCGGCCAAAGACATCGTCAAGCGCTTTGCCAGCGGAGCCATGTCGCTGGGATCGATCAGCACCGAAGCCCACGCCACGCTGGCCGTCGCCATGAACCGCATTGGCGGCAAAAGCAACACCGGCGAGGGCGGCGAAGACGCTGCGCGCTACCGCAACGAGCTTAAAGGCATTCCGATCAAGGTCGGCGACACGCTCAAAAGCGTGATTGGCGCGGCCAACGTCGAAGTCGATTTGCCGCTGCTCGATGGCGATTCGCTGCGCAGCCGCATCAAGCAAGTGGCCTCGGGCCGCTTTGGTGTCACGGCAGAGTATTTGAGCAGCGCCGACCAAATTCAAATCAAGATGGCCCAAGGGGCCAAGCCCGGCGAAGGCGGCCAGTTGCCCGGTGGCAAGGTCAGCCACTACATTGGCAAACTGCGCCACAGCGTGCCCGGTGTCGGCCTGATCTCGCCGCCGCCGCACCACGATATTTATTCGATTGAAGACCTGGCCCAGCTGATCCATGACCTGAAAAACGTCGCGCCGCACGCCAGCATCAGCGTCAAGCTGGTTTCTGAAGTCGGTGTGGGCACCATTGCAGCGGGTGTGGCCAAGTGCAAGAGCGACCACGTGGTGATTGCCGGGCACGACGGCGGCACTGGCGCCTCGCCCTGGTCCAGCATCAAGCACGCCG
>CAIRYF010000460.1 GCA_903882725.1 uncultured Simplicispira sp. | reverse complement strand
GCCAACGGCCAGGGCAAATCGACACTGGTCAAAACCATTGCCCGCACCATGCAGGCGCTGGCGGGCACGGTGACCGAGGGCAAAGGCCTGTCGATTGGCTACTTTGCCCAGCAAGAGCTGGACGTACTGCGCCCGCACGAAAACCCGCTAGAACACATGGCGCGCCTGGCGCGCGAACTCGGCCCCAGCAGCCGCGAACCCAGTCGCGAGCAAGACCTGCGCAGTTATTTGGGCACCTTCAACTTCAGCGGCGACATGGTCAAGCAAAGCGTGGGCAGCATGAGCGGCGGTGAAAAGGCCCGCTTGGTGCTGGCGATGATCGTTTGGCAACGCCCCAACCTGCTGCTGCTGGACGAGCCGACCAACCACCTTGACTTGGCCACGCGCGAGGCGCTGTCGATGGCGCTGAACGATTTTGAAGGCACCGTGATGCTGGTCAGCCACGACCGCGCCCTGCTGCGCGCGGTCTGCGATGAATTCTGGATGGTGGGGCGCGGCGCGGTCGGGCCGTTTGATGGGGACTTGGACGACTACCAGGTGTATTTGCTCGACGAAGCCAAACGCCAGCGCGAACAGGCCAAAACCGAAGCCGCCGCAGAAAATTTGGCCGCCAAGAATGCGGCAGCGGCAGCGGCACCCACCGTAACAGCTGCGAGTGCTCCTGCCGCTCCTGTTACTCCTGTTTCAATAGCTACTACCGCAGCACCCATAAGGGCTACAGGCCAAAATGAGCCAAAAAAACCCAGTGATGGCCGTGAGCAGCGCAAACAAGACGCCGCCTTGCGCCAGCAGCAGCTAGAGCGCCTGCGCCCGCTCAAGCGCGAGTTGGAGCAGATTGACAAACGCTTGGCCGCCTTGGGCAGCGAAGGTGCTGCTTTGCAAGAGCGCCTAACGCAAGCCAATGTGACCCCCGCCGATATTGCCGATGCCGGTCGACGCTTGAAAGCTATCAGCGACGAAACAACCCATCTAGAAGAGCGCTGGCTGGAGTTGTCGGGGGAAATAGAAGCTGCGGCAGAAGCCACTGCCTGAGCGGAGAATTGATTTTTTTGTCATGGGGCTGTCAACGCTGTCAACGTAAAGGAACTGGGTCACGTTGTAGTTTCATCACCGGAACTTATCCAAAGACCACCATGACTACCACCATCATCCTGACAGTTTGGCCCGAAGACGAACGTGATCGCAAGCGCGCTCCCGCCCGCTGCTGATCACTGGCAAATCACACCGCTCGCGCCAGAGCGTTATTTTCTGGCCCATCCCCACACTTAAAGCCCGCCATTGCGGGTTTTTTGCTGGGCGCAGTTTTATAAGCAGACATAAAAAAACCGCCTAAAAATAGGCGGTTTTTTGAGGGCCAAGGCAGCGCGCCGCTTTAGCTCATATGCAGGCCGCCGTTGACAGCAAACTCAGCACCCGTGGCGTAGCCGCCTTCATTTGACGCCAGCCAAGCAATGATCGAAGCGATCTCGCTAGGCTCGCCCAAACGCTTGACGGGCACGGTGGCGACAATTTTCTCCAGCACATCGGGGCGAATGGCCTTGACCATTTCGGTGCCAACATAGCCGGGGCTGACGGTGTTGACCGTGACGCCCTTGGTTGCCATCTCTTGTGCCAATGCCATCGAGAAACCGTGCATACCGGCCTTGGCTGCCGAGTAGTTGGTTTGACCCGCTTGGCCTTTGGCACCGTTGACCGACGAGATGTTGATGATGCGGCCCCAGCCTTTTTCCACCATGTCTGCCACCACTTGCTTGGTGACGTTGAACATACTGTTGAGGTTGGTTTCGATCACGCCATCCCAGTCTTCGCGTGTCATTTTCAAGAACATACGGTCGCGGGTGATACCGGCGTTGTTCACCAGCACGTCGATGCTGCCGTGATCGGCTTTGGCTTTGCTAAACGCTTCCACAGTGGAATCCCAATCGCCGACGTTGCCCACAGAAGCGTAAAAGGTGAACCCCAACGCTGCTTGTTCGGCAAGCCACTTGGCGTGATCACGTGTGGGGCCGCAACCGGCTACCACGGTAAAGCCTTCTTTGTACAGGCGCTGACAGATTGCGGTTCCGATGCCGCCCATGCCACCAG
>CAIRYF010000459.1 GCA_903882725.1 uncultured Simplicispira sp. | reverse complement strand
GGGGAGATATTGTTCGAGGTTCATCTTTTGGATGTGCTCACCGCTGTAATCTAATTTTTATACCCACCACTTGGGTTATAAAAATCAGATTTTTATTTGGTGCCGTCGGCGAGACTCGAACTCGCACAGCTTTCGCCACTACCCCCTCAAGATAGCGTGTCTACCAATTTCACCACGACGGCCATTATTTATCTGGATGGCTTGAGGAACCTTTCGGCTTTGTTGCTCTCCAGACTGCCCTAGATTCTAACTCGGAAAAACCTTGCTTTCAACGCGCAGAGCTGTTTTGCTGTAGTTTATTTGGCAGGAATCTGCCCTGTACCGGTACTTGCTGGTGCTACTGCGGGCTGCTCCATAACACCTGCGGGAGATGTATTGCCTGGAATCGCAGCAGCTGGGCCAGACTCCACCACTGGAGCGACCAATGCAGGTGCAGCCCCTTCCAGCACACTGCCGGTACTGGCACTGGGGCGCGGGTTACCAAAATAAGCCAAAGCCAGCGTAGTTACAAAAAATACCGCTGCCAACACTGCCGTGGTGCGCGACAAAAAGTTGGCGCTACCGCTGGCACCAAACAGACTGCCCGAGCTGCCACTGCCAAACGCAGCACCCATGTCGGCCCCTTTGCCATGCTGGATCAAGATCAAGCCAATCATGCCCAAGGCAGCCAATATTTGCACCGCCAAAATTACACTTACAAGCGCATTCATTCTTTAATAACTCCTAATTTAATAGCGTAAACCGCTTATGCCTATTGGGCTGCAGCCATAATTACCTGAAAATCTGCCGCTTTGAGCGATGCTCCACCCACCAACCCGCCATCAATGTCCGGCTGCGCCAGCAACTGTGCAGCATTGGCTGCATTCATGCTGCCGCCGTAAAGCAAGCGGATGCGCGGCGCTTGATCGCTGGCCGCGGCCAGTTGCGTGCGCAGCACTGCGTGTACCTGCTGCGCCTGCTCAGGCGTCGCCGTTTTACCGGTGCCAATGGCCCACACCGGCTCATACGCCACCACCACTTCGCTGATGCAATGGCCGTTTACATGAATGACCGCTGCCAGCTGGCGCTTGACTACCGCTTCAGTCTGGCCAGACTCACGCTCGGCCAAAGTCTCGCCAACGCAGACGATGGGCGTGATGCCGCTGGCCAAAGCGCATTGCGCCTTCATCGCAACATCGGCATCGCTTTCACCATGAAACTGGCGCCGCTCAGAGTGCCCGACCAGCACATAGCGCACGCCAAATTCACGCAACATCGCAGCCGAGACCTCGCCGGTGTAAGCGCCCGCAGCGTGCTGCGACACATCTTGCGCCGCCAGCGCCAAGGCCGAGCCCTGCACCAGCGCCTGCACCTGTGCCAAATACGGCGCAGGCACGGCCACAGCGACATCGCAGCCACCCGCCGTCGCCAAACCGGCAACCAGCGCGCGCACCAAGGCGTCGTTATCGGCCAGGCTGCCGTTCATTTTCCAATTGCCTGCAATGAGTTTTTTGTTCATGTGATCAGCACCAAATTTTCGCAATTACCACGTCAAAACAATCTTGCCAATATGTTGGCTGGACTCCATCAAGGCGTGCGCCTTGGCAGCGTCCGCCGCCACAAAAGTCGTATGCACCACCGGCCGCACCGCGCCAGAGGCCAGCCAAGGCCACACCTGCGCGCGCAGCGCACGCGCAATAGCGCCTTTGAAAGCCACCGAACGCGGGCGCAGCGTCGAGCCCGTGACCGTCAAACGCTTGCGCAGCAACAAGCCCGCATTGAATTCGCTGTGCGTGCCGCCTTGCAGCGCAATGACGACCAAGCGGCCATCGTCGGCCAAGCACTGCACCTCGCGCGCCACGTAGCTGCCAGCGACCATGTCCAAAATGACATCGACGCCCTTGCCGTCGGTGATGCGCTGCACCTCGGCGACAAAATCTTGCATCTGGTAGTTGATGGCGTGGTGCGCACCCAGCGCCAAACAAGCGTTGCATTTGTCGTCACTGCCCGCCGTCACGATGACGGTTGCGCCCCAGGCCCGCGCCAGCTGGATGGCAGTGACGCCAATGCCGCTGCTGCCGCCCTGCACCAACAAGGTCTCACCGGGCTGCAAGCGCCCACGGTCAAACACATTGCTCCACACGGTGAAGAAAGTCTCGGGCAGCGAAGCCGCCTCGACATCCGTCATGCCCGCAGGCACCGGCAGGCATTGCGCCACCGGTGCCACGCACCACTGCGCATAGCCGCCACCACCCACCAGCGCGCACACCCTGTCGCCCAACTGCAAACGCGCTTGCGCCATGGCAACCGCGTCGCCGCTCTCGATCACACCGGCCACTTCAAGGCCAGGGAGATCAGAAGCACCGGGCGGCGGTGCGTAATGGCCTTTGCGCTGCAACACATCCGGGCGGTTGATGCCGCTGGCCGCCACGCGGATCAGCAACTCACCCGCCCCGGCGATCGGCATGGGGCGCTCGGTCAGACGCAAAACATCGGGTGCGCCGAACGCGGTAATTTCTACTGCACGCATGGTCAATGGCTGTTGATTCATTTGAATGATTTTGGCCTCTAGCGCCCGACTGGCGTGCGCTATTAGCTCTTATATCAATAGCAAATAAGCCTTTAGCTGTTGCGCTGATCGGGATGGCCTTGCTGGTCTTGTGACTGCTGCGGCTGATCGTCACGCGCTGGCGCTTCGCGGTAGTCATTGCGCTCGCTGCGGTCATTGCGCTCAGGGCGATCGCCACGGCCATAACGATCACCGCCACGCTCGGGACGATCACCGCGATCACCACGGTCGCTGCGATCACCACGATCGCCACGGTCAGTCGGTGCGGGGCGGTCGCTCAGGCCAGCAGGACGCTCGGTCAGCACCTTCATCGACAGCTTGATGCGGCCTTTTTCGTCGGTTTCCATCACCTTGACTTTGACGATT
>CAIRYF010000458.1 GCA_903882725.1 uncultured Simplicispira sp. | reverse complement strand
CGACATTGACACGGTGGAGCGGGTAGAAATCATCCGCGACCTGCGCCTCGGGGCGTTTGATGTGCTGGTCGGTATCAACCTGCTGCGCGAGGGGCTGGACATTCCCGAGGTGTCGCTGGTGGCGATTTTGGACGCTGACAAAGAGGGCTTTTTGCGCTCGGAGCGCAGTTTGATTCAGACCATTGGCCGCGCAGCGCGCAACCTGAACGGTAAAGCCATGCTGTACGCCGACCGCATCACCGATTCGATGCGCAAAGCCATCGACGAAACCGAACGCCGCCGCGCCCGCCAGCTAGCGCACAACAGTGCCCAAGGCATCACGCCGCGCAGCATCGTCAAGCAGGTGCGCGATTTGATTGATGGCGTCTACAGCGAAAAAGCCGGCAAAGATGCCGAGCGCTTGGAATACGCCGCGTTGCAGCGCGCCAAGATTGAAGATATGTCCGAAAAAGACGTGGCGCGCGAGATCAAGCGGCTAGAGAAACAAATGATGGAGCACGCCCGCAACCTGGAGTTTGAGCAGGCCGCCAGCGTGCGCGACCAGCTCGGGCGGCTCAAAGATCAGGCTTTTGGCGCCCATGGCAGTGAAAATCTGCCGCTTTGAAGGGACTTTGTGACCAAGCTGACAGTAATGTGACTGGCAAGTTTCTTTACCCGACAAATTTAATAGGGTTAGTGCTATACTGTGGTCAAACACTCAACCAATACCCCCCGCGATGAACGGCTTTGCTCTGGTACCCACCAAGGCGAGGTAGAGGGTAGAGACGGTTCCCCGTGACGGCCATCAGCCATTCACCGGGGCTTTTTGAACCAACAAGCCTAATAAGGAGCTTGCGATGCGTCTCACTACCAAAGGCCGGTTTGCGGTCACCGCCATGATTGATTTGGCTTTGCGCCAAAACAATGGCCCTGTCACTTTGGCTGCTATCAGCCAACGCCAGCGCATTTCGCTGTCGTATCTGGAGCAGCTGTTTGGCAAGCTGCGCCGCCATGAATTGGTCGAATCGACCCGTGGTCCTGGCGGCGGCTACACCTTGGCACGCAAGGCCGGTGACATCACCGTAGCCGACATCATTGTCTCGGTCGATGAACCCATCGACTCCACCCAATGTGGTGGTAAAGAAAACTGCTTGGGCGAAGCCGGTCGCTGCATGACGCACGACCTGTGGGCCGCGCTGAACACGCGCATGGTCGAGTTTCTCGACTCCGTCACACTGCAAAAGCTGGTGGACGAGCAATTGGCCAAGGGCGTGCAAATCGAAGACCGCCCCGCCGTGCGCCGCGCCATCTCGACCACCCCGGTGATCAAACCGATCCGCATCAACGCGCCCAATTCGGTGTTTGCCTTGGGCAACGTCTTCGCCAAGTCCTGACACCTGCCCCCTGGGCGTGGTCAGCGCCTGCGCCTGTGCCTGTGCCTTTTTCCAACGGGCGCTCTGCTTTGGCCTTGGCGGTCGGGCAGGGCACTTTGATTTCGCCTATTTTTTGTTTTGCTAGCCAAAACCCCTAGCTAAACCCCTTTACTGAGCCAGCCATGGACATGACTCCACATTTCCCTATCTACCTCGATTACGGTGCGACCACCCCCGTTGATCAGCGCGTGGTGGACGCCATGATTCCTTGGTTGCGCGAGCATTTCGGCAACGCGGCTTCGCGCAGCCACGCT
>CAIRYF010000457.1 GCA_903882725.1 uncultured Simplicispira sp. | reverse complement strand
TATCGCGTCCCGGCAGGGTGGCTTTGAGCTTTGCCACTTGCTTGTACTGCACTGGGTCGAGGCCACCACAGCCTTGATGCGCTTGGCATCATCGCGTGCATCCCGTGCTGCCTTGAGGTTGACAGTCGGGAGCTACCCAACGCCAACTGCTTTTCTTTACCGCCAGTGCGGTACTTCAAGAACCAACGCTTTGACCCTGCTGGGCTGACTTGAAGGTACAACCCGCCCGCATCACTGTATCGGGCCTGTTTTCTTTCGGGCGGACAGGTGGCATTTTTGCAGGCGGCATCGGTCAGCATGGTGGGGCTTTGGTAGGTGGAAGGGGGTGCAGATAGGCTGCTGGGGGTACGAAATGTTGTACCCCACTGCCTATACCCCCATTTGTACCCCCGTTTTTATCTGGCTATCAATGGTTGGTGTTGTATGGCATTGAACGATGCCCAGCCGATTTACCAATGAAAAAGCCCGCCAACTGGTTGGTGTTGGCGGGCTTTGTTCTATGTCATGGCGGAGAGGGTGGGATTCGAACCCACGGTAGTGTTGCCACTACGCCTGATTTCGAGTCAGGCAAAATGCGTATTTCGCAGTGTTGATTTATGGTGATAGAGTCAATATAAATCAACAGCTTATGTCATTTCGCTGGGTATTTTGACAGCCGCAGCGTTGATTGATATTCCCCAAAATTGGGGTTTTTTGGCTACATGGTGGCTACATGGTGGCTACATGGATTGTCCGTGTAGCCAAAACTGACTGAAGCAACAACATGGCCCGCCCAAAAAAGACCGATGCACCAGACCTGAGCGAACGGGTGAACCTGACCGCTGGGGCAATAGAGCGCCTGACCTGCCCGACCGGCAAGCAACAGGCATTCATGCGCGACAGCGAAGCCCCCGGCCTGCGCGTGCGCGTAACTGCTGCTGGCGCTAAATCGTTTGTGTATGAAGCGAAGCTGAACCGGCAAACCATCCGCCGCACCATTGGCGACGTGAAGTTGTGGAACATCGAACAGGCCCGCACCGAAGCGCGCCGCCTTGCTGTGGTGTTGGATGGCGGGCAAGACCCACGCGAGATAGAGCGCCAGCAACAAGCCGCCCAAGCCGCCGACAAGGCTGCCGCCGCCGCGCACGCCGTGACCGTGGGCGAAGCATGGGCCGCGTATCTGGAGGCCCGCCGCCTGCACTGGGGAGAGCGCCATTACAGCGCGCACTTTTTGCTGGTGAAACCCGGTGGCGTGGCATCCAATCGCGCCGCCGGTGGCGTAACCGCGCCGGGAATACTGCACCCACTGCTGGCGCTGGCGTTGCGCGACCTGACCGCACCCGTTATCCAGACATGGGCTGAACGCGAGACACAGACCCGCCCCGCTGCCGCACGCCTTGCGTGGCGCTGCCTTAAAGCCTTTTTGAGCTGGTGCGCTGAACAGGCGGAATATGCGCCAGTGCTGCCCAGCACCAACCCAGCCAAAACAAAGAAGGCACGCGAGGCATTGGGGAGGGCTGGCGTAAAGCAGGATGCGCTATTGAAGGAACAACTGCCTGCATGGTTCGATGCCGTGCGCCAGCTACAAAACCCAGTTATTGCCGCCTATCTGCAAGCCCTGCTACTGACTGGCGCAAGAGCTGGCGAGGTACTGGCGCTGCGCTGGGATGACATAAATACAAAGTGGCGAGGCTTGACCATCCGCGACAAGGTAGAGGGCACCCGCGCCATTCCTCTAACGCCCTATGTGTGGCACCTGCTGGCAGCCCTGCCCCGCCGCAATGAATTTGTGTTTGCCAGCACCGTCGCCGATGGTGGGCGCATCGTGATACCGCGCAACCAGCACCATGACGCTTGCGCCGTGGCTGGAATCGACGGGTTAACCATTCACGGGTTGCGCCGTTCGTTCAAGTCCTTGGCCGAGTGGCTGGACATCCCCGCTGGCGTGGTGGCTCAAATCATGGGCCACAAGCCCAGCGCCACGGCTGAAAAACATTACACCGTGCGCCCGCTTGACCTGCTGCGCGTACACCATGAGCGCATTGAGGCGTGGATTTTGGAGCAGGCCGGTGTGCAGTTCGATAGCGCCAGCGAACCGGGCAAGCTGCGCGTGGTGGCCGGGTGAAGGGTTTGCGCGGCATTACTGCCGACACTGCGCTGCGGCTGGCTGCATTCTTTGGCACCGATGCCCAAAGTTGGCTCAACCTGCAAGACCACTACGACACGGAAAAGGCCCGCGAGGCAATGGCCGATGTGCTGGCCCGCATCACAAGACACGAGCCAGCGCACGCCTAAACCGTTTACGCCTCAGCTAGGCCCACATCGAAACCGGTACAACAGTACCGCATAAGATACTCTTATGGACATTGAGATATACAGCGACAGCGCGGGCCGCGTGCCTTTTGTGCAGTGGCTAGAGGCGTTGACTGACCGGCAAGGCCGCGCCGCCATCAAGGCCCGGCTGCTGCGCCTGCAAGCGGGCAATTTTGGCGACTGCAAGCCTTTGCGCGACGGCGTGCAAGAGCTGCGCATCGACAAGGGGCCGGGCTACCGCGTCTATCTGAGCCGACAAGGGTCGGTGCTGGTGTTGCTGCTGTGCGGCAGTGACAAAGCCGACCAAGACCGCGCCATTAGGCAGGCCATCGAGTATCTGAACGACTGGAAAGAAAGGGGCTGAACATGAACGCACCGCGTAACGTGAGCTACCAAAGTTATTTGACCGAATCCCTGAAAGACCCCGAAGAGGCCGCAGCCTATGTAGAGGCGGTTTTGGAGCTAGACGACACTGCTGCGCTGCTGGTGGCACTGCGACAGATAGCCAAAGCGCACGGCATGGCAGAGGTGGCACGGCGTGCCGATGTGGGCGAAAAATCCCTATTCCGCGCCCTGAGCGAAAACGGAAACCCCACTGTCTCGACGCTGCACAAGGTATTGCACGCTGTAGGGCTGCGCCTGAGCGTGACGCCAGCGCACGCCTAAACCGTTTACGCCTCAGCTAGGCCGGGCTGCAATCCGACCGAAAAGCCAGTTCCTCCCACTGGTCTGCTGGGGCACCTATTGAGGGAGTCGCATTTGGGAGGATGCACATGGATTTTTCGGCATGGAATTGGGCCACCAGCTTTCGAGTGCATGAAGCTGCGTGCTTGATTGCCGGGGTTATGCCCATTTCAAAACGACAGCCAACAAGCGAAGAATTGCCGCCTCAAGCGCGGCCAATTCTGGTGAAGCTGATGGCTGCTTATGTTGAGTGGATTCTTCAAAAGAAAAATCCAGACCGTCCAAAATCCATTTTCTTGGAGGGCTACCTGAATGACGATGGAACCCCGCCGGAAATCAACAGCCTTGCAGAACTTCCCGGCTCGTTGGTCAGTCGGGAGGCCATCAATCGTTTCCTGTCTGAGATAGAGGGAGAACTTGGGCTCAAGTCGGCCTGTGACTTTGGCCCAATTCGCAAGACGGCAGACCCGCTTTCAATGGACGGCCAGCGCCTAATACAGGCCACACCAACGCCCGTTGAGCCCGACCCAAAGCGCCGCCTTACCAGTTTGCGCGAGGTGTTGACCGGGCAAGAAGCCGCAGAGCAAGAGGCCGCATGGTTTGATGCCACGCTGGACGCTGCCGGATTTTTTGCGCTGGGCCATGTTTCGCCCGTTGAAGCCGCGATGCTGCTGTGTCGCCACAACCCCCACGAGGTTACAGAGAAAGACGCAGAGGCAATCACTTGCGACCCCAACTGTTCCAGTGAAATCACGCCGAATGACTTCAAGCGTTTGCGCAGGACATTCGTTGACCTTGACCATACGAAGCCGGGGAATCGTCCGCTGATGGACTGGATGCGTGCCGCCGCTGGCGCTGGCCGAAGGATTCACCCGTGGGCGCACAGGTACGCGAAGCACCACGGGCTGTACGGGCCAGAGAAAGAGCCTGCACCTGCGCCCGTGGTGACAGACAGCGCCAGCACTGTGCCGGGCAAGGTGTGGACTCCTGAAAAGCTAGCTGAGATGAAGGCTTATCGAGAGAAGCACGGCACCAAAAAAGCTGCCGTGCATTACCAAGTTTCTGAGTCACGCATTCGCAAACTACTACCTAGCGACAAACCAAAACCGAAGGGCTACAGCGTCTTTATGCACCACTGAAATAGGCGCTGGGGGTTGCGGGTGGGGTTGCGCCTACCGCCTTGCAACCCGCATGGAATAAGGCTTTGCGCCCCGCAATGGGGTTGCGCCTTGACCGCAAGGGGCGTTGCGCCCCAATAGTCCGTAGCCATGTTCAACAAACCCGAGGGTTTACACATGGCCGCAAGGACTATTCAACTCACACCGCTGGCGCTGGAAACGCGCACAGCACTGCCAACACCCGAAGCCGCCGGACACCTGAGCCGGGCACAACAAACGCTTCGTATTTGGGCCTGCCGAGAGGATGGCCCAATCCGTCCCATCCGCATAAATGGCCGCTTGGCATGGCCCGTGGCTGAATTGCGCCGCTTGCTGGGGGTGGCTTAAATGACCAAGACCACCACCATCTACACCGACCACCGTGGCGATGAAATCACCGTGGGAGAGGGCTTGTTGACCGCCTGCACACCTGGCGGCACGGTGCTTTCGATTCCGTTGGACGCCGACCAACTAGCTGCCTTGGGTGCTGCGCTGATTGAGCGCTCCATTACAGAAAAGCATGGCGAAGTGTCCGAGCGCGCTGGCGCTGCTTTGGGCAGTGACTTGGTGCAGGAACTGCTGGGGTTGCGTGGCCAGCCGCAAGCAAAAGCGTTCTGCGCCCTGCACGACAAGCTGCACGCCCTGAGCAAACTTGAATGCGCTGACAGCGCCGCCGCTGGCTTTGCCGCTGCCATCGTCAACGTGCTGGAGCTGGGCATTGCGAACCTGCCTAAGTGGAAAAAAGAGGCATCCCAATGAAAAAAGCGCCCAACACCGAAAAAACAGTATTGAGCGCAGCCGAGCAAGGCAAGCGCGATTTTACCGGCACTGAGCTGCTGGGGGTT
>CAIRYF010000456.1 GCA_903882725.1 uncultured Simplicispira sp. | reverse complement strand
CTGCTCTTCAGCAACAGCAGCCGCAGCGCCGCCAGCAGCAGGAGCGGCCATAGCAGCAGCGCTCACGCCAAATTTCTCTTCAATGGCTTTCACCAGCTCATTGAGTTCCAGAACCGTCATGCTGTCCAGCGCGGTCAAAAATGCGTCTTTGTCGAATGCCATTTTGATTTCCTAACAAATTTGTTGGTTAACTGTCGGGCACTTAGGCCGCGACAGGTTCGGCTGCCTGCTCGGCAGCGCCTTCGCTTTTCTTTGCCGCCAAGGCGCCCAGCACAACGGCGGTACGCGACATGGGGGACATGAGCAAGCCACACACCTGTGCCAGCAACACTTCCTTGGAAGGAATATTGGCCAGTTGTTTGACGCCATTAACGTCCAAAGCCTTACCCCCGAAAGCGCCTGCGCGAATCACCAACTTGTCGTTGGTTTTTGCGAAGTCGGCCACCACTTTAGCGGCGGCCACTGCGTCTTCAGAGAAGCCATAGATCAACGGGCCAGTCATCTCGTCAGCCAGCACTTCAAACCCCGTACCAGCTACAGCGCGGCGAGCGAGGGTGTTCTTCAGAACACTCAGGCTGACACCTTTGCTGCGAGCATCGGCACGCAATTTGGTCATGTCGGCAACCGTGATGCCACGGTATTCCGCAATCACAAGCGTTTGAGCTTTAGCGGCGAGGCTGGTCACTTCAGCAATGACCGCTTCTTTCTCACTGCGATTAAGACTCAAGGTCTACTCCTTAAAAAGTGTGATTGGGGCAATGGCCCCTCACACACGCTCTTGTTGCAGCGACCAACTGTTGAGGAAAATTCCATCTGCAGCGGGATCGCCATCTGCGTTGGCTCCAAAGGATTTAAGCGCATGAACTATGTACGCACACCAACGGTCTTGGATGGCCCAGTGCATTGCTGCACCGACCCACCACCGAGACACCTTTCAGCGCCTCAAGATTTCACGCAATTACACTGCGATGGACTGTGTGTCCAAGCGAACGCCCAGACCCATGGTTGAAGACAGTGCCACTTTGCGTAGATACAGGCCCTTGCTGGTAGCAGGCTTGGCCTTGGTCAGTGCGTCGATCAGCGTAGCCAAATTGCCTTGGAGCTTGTCGTTGTCGAACGAACGACGGCCAATGGTGCTATGCACAATACCTGCCTTGTCAACACGGAACTGCACTTGACCTGCCTTAGCGTTCTTCACTGCCGTAGCCACATCAGGCGTCACAGTGCCGACTTTGGGGTTAGGCATCAAACCACGTGGGCCTAGAATTTGACCCAATGTACCCACGACGCGCATAGCATCAGGGGCAGCAATCACGATGTCAAAAGGCATATCGCCAGCTTTGATCATGGCGGCCAAGTCATCCATACCAACGATATCTGCACCTGCAGCCTTGGCCTCTTCAGCCTTAGCACCTTGTGCAAACACCGCCACGCGAGTAGTCTTGCCAGTACCATTTGGCAGCACAACAGCGCCGCGCACCACTTGGTCAGATTTCTTAGCATCCACACCGAGTTGCACAGCGACGTCGATGGACTCATCAAATTTGGCAGTAGCTGCCTCTTTGACGATCACCACAGCGTCAGCAAAAGAGTACAGCTTGGTGCTCTCAACCTTGCCTTGCAGGGCTTTTTGTTTTTTGGTCAACTTGGCCATTTTACAAACCCTCCACAGTCACACCCATCGAACGGGCCGAACCAGCAATGGTACGAACAGCAGCATCTAGGCTGGCAGCGTTCATATCTTTCATTTTGGTCTTGGCGATCTCTTCGAGTTGAGCGCGCGTGATTTTGCCAACTTTATTGCTGTTAGGCTTGGCAGAGCCTTTATCCAGCTTGATTGCTTTCTTGATCAAAACAGCTGCAGGAGGCGTCTTGATGATGAAAGTGAAGCTTTTGTCTGCGAACGCTGTAATAACCACGGGCAGGGGCAAGCCTGGCTCAACGCCTTGGGTCTGAGCATTGAATGCCTTGCAGAACTCCATGATGTTGAGGCCGCGCTGACCCAAGGCTGGGCCAATGGGTGGGGATGGGTTGGCCTTACCAGCTGGAACTTGCAGCTTGATAAAACCGACGATTTTTTTTCGCCATGTTTTACTCCTTGCGGGTTTTAACGCTCGGCATTGCGATCCAATGCTCGGCTCCCCGGG
>CAIRYF010000455.1 GCA_903882725.1 uncultured Simplicispira sp. | reverse complement strand
CCGCGCCAAAAAAGTCGCCGGTGGCTACGAGCTGTCGGGCGCCAAGATGTGGATCACGAACAGCCCGGTGGCCGACGTCTTCGTCGTCTGGGCCAAAGAAGTCAGCGAAAGCGGCACCGTCGGCCCGATCCGTGGCTTTATTTTGGACAAGGGCATGAAGGGTCTGTCAGCCCCCGCCATCCACGGCAAAGTCGGTCTGCGCACCAGCATCACCGGCGAAATAGTCATGGACAAAGTGTTTGTGCCCGAAGAAAACGCATTCCCTGAAGTGCAAGGCTTGAAAGGCCCGTTCACCTGCCTCAACAGCGCCCGCTACGGCATCGCCTGGGGCGCATTGGGCGCGGCAGAATTTTGCTGGCACACCGCCTTGCAGTACACGCTAGACCGCAAACAGTTTGGCCGCCCCTTGGCTGCCAACCAACTGATTCAAAAGAAGCTGGCCGATATGCAAACCGAAATTGCGCTGGGCCTGCAAAGCTGCCTGCGCTTGGGGCGCATGAAGGACGACGGCACCGCCTCGGTCGAAGCCACCTCCATCATCAAGCGCAACAGCTGCGGCAAGTCGCTCGACATTGCCCGTCTGGCGCGCGACATGATGGGCGGCAACGGCATCAGTGACGAGTTTGGCGTAGCGCGCCACTTGGTGAACCTGGAAGTGGTCAACACCTACGAAGGCACGCACGACGTCCACGCCCTCATCTTGGGCCGCGCGCAGACCGGCATTGCCGCGTTTGCCAACTAAAGCGTCAATATTTACGTCTTTTTGGCCTCTAGCCCTTGTAATGCAAGCGGTTATAGCTATCAAATAAATAGTACACCTTTGCCATGACTACCCTCCCCACCGCAGGCGCGCTCGCCGGCATCCAGGTTCTTGATCTCTCGCGCGTGCTCGCTGGGCCGTGGTGTACGCAAATACTGGCCGACCTCGGTGCCGACGTCGTCAAGGTCGAGCGCCCCGGCGTCGGCGACGACACGCGCCACTGGGGCCCGCCCTTTTTGCAAGACGCTGACGGCCAGGACACCACGCAGGCCAGCTACTTCACCGCCTGCAACCGCAACAAGCGCTCAGTCACCATCGACATGGCCAGCGAAGACGGCCAGCAGCTGATTCGCCAAATGGCGCTGCAAGCCGATGTGTTGGTGGAGAACTTCAAAGTCGGTGGCCTGGCGCAATACGGCTTGGACTACGCCAGCTTGGCGGCGCTGAACCCGCGCCTGATTTACTGCTCCGTCACCGGCTTTGGCCAAGACGGCCCGTATGCCGAGCGCGCCGGTTACGACCTGATGGTGCAGGCCATGACCGGCCTGATGGACATCACTGGCCGCGCCGACAGCGAACCTGGCGGCGGCCCGTTGCGCGTGGGTGTGGCCGTGATTGACCTGTTTACCGGCGTCTATGCCAGCACCGCCGTGCTGGCTGCGCTGCACGCGCGCCAGCACAGCGGGCGCGGCCAGCACATCGACATGGCTTTGCTCGATGTCGGCATGGCCATGCTGGCCAACCAAGGTGCCAGCTTTTTGGCCACCGGCAAAACGCCGGTGCGCCAAGGCAACAGCCACCCCAGCTTGGCGCCCTACCAAGACTTTGCGACGCAAGACGGCTCCATGCTGCTGGCCATTGGCAACGACGGCCAATTTGCCCGTTTTTGCGCCGCTGCGGGTCAGCCGCAATGGGCGCAAGACCCGCGCTTTGCCAGCAACCGCCTGCGCGTAGAGCACCGCCAAGAGCTGATTGCCGCCATACAAGCCGTCACGCGCACGCGCAGCAGCGCCGAATGGATTGCCCTGCTTGAAGATAAAGCCGTGCCCTGCGGCCCGATCAACGACATCGCCCAAGCCTTCGGCGACGCCCAAGTGCAAGCGCGTGGCCTGCGCATCGAACTGCCGCGCTGGCCAGTGGGGTCGAGCGGTGACGGCATCAGCCACATCAGCGGCGTCGCCAGCCCGCTGCGCCTGTCCGAGCACCCGCCGGTATTGCGCTGCGCCCCGCCAGCGCTGGGCCAACACACCGACGAGGTGCTGACCGAAATGGGCTTGGACACCACCCACAT
>CAIRYF010000454.1 GCA_903882725.1 uncultured Simplicispira sp. | reverse complement strand
GTTTGATGCGCTGAAATACCGGGCGCGCCATTTGGTGGAAAACCTGTTTCAGCGAATGAAAGTCTACCGAAGAGTCGCAACGCGCTATGAAAAGCTCGACACCCGCTTCCTCAGCATCGTCCACTTGGTTGGTGCCATGAAATGGCTTCATTAACTTCAATAACACGGCCTAAATTACTCCTTTTTTAATAGCTAGAAGCGCTTATTGGATAAGGGCTAAAGGCCGATTTAATATAAAATGAACCCCATGAGCACCCATTACGAGACCTTGTCCCCCACCAACGCCTACCGCGACACTTTTGGCGTAGCGCTGCCGTTAGAGACCACCGAGCGCCATATGTGGCCGCGCAAAATTGGCCACTTCATCCGCGCCGTGCCATCAGCGCTACCGGTGCCTGATGCTGCGGCCGACACCGCGCCCGAGCGCGAAGTCGTCGCCGCGCAGTGGGGCTTGGTGCCGCACTGGGTCAAGTCGGCGTCCGACGCCAAGCTGCGCTCGCCCAAGCTGATCCACGCCAAGGCCGAAACCGTCTCCACCACCCGCGCCTTTCACGATGCGTGGATCAAAGGCCAGCGCTGCATCGTGCCGATGGCGGCGTTTTTTGAAGACGACTGGCGCGCCGGCAAAGCGCTGCCCACGCGCATTTCGCGCATCGACGGCCAGCCCATGGGTGCCGCCGGCCTGTGGGCCAGCTGGACGGGGCCAGAGGGAGAGAGCATCGTCAGCTTCACCCTGCTGACACTCAACGCCAACAACCACGCCCTGCTGCGCCGCTACCAGCAACCCGGCAGCGAAAAGCGTATGCCCGTCATCTTGAACGAAGGTGCCTACGGCGCATGGCTGACGGTGCGCATAGAAAAAGCCAAAGAATTCATGCGCCAGTACCCGGCCAACTGGCTGGCGGCCAACCCGGTGGAGAACAAGGCCGACAAGGTGCCTAAGGGGTTGTTTGATTGAGGGTTGCCCCCATGGGTGCCAAGCGCAGGCTGCAATTTATAATCGCTGGCTTTTTGATACGTTTTGACCGCCCCTACCCGGGCGCATTTCAGCCGCTCTTTTGGCACCCGTTCCGGCTGCGTTGACCCACCAGCCAGTTTTGTCCCTGACCACCCCGCAGACAAACCCCTCCCCATGAAATTCTTCAAAGCCCTCGCCACCACCCTTGCCGTGTGCGCCGCCTTCTCTGGCGCTGCGGTGCAAGCCCGCACCATCGAGGCCATCCAAAAAGACGGCACCATTTTGCTGGCGACCGAGGGCCAGTTTGCCCCGTTCAACTACTTCAAAGGCAGCACGCTGACCGGCTTTGAGGTCGAAGTGGCCGAGCTGGTCGCCAAAAAAATGGGCCTGAAAATCAAGTGGAAAACCATCGGTTTTGACGCCTTGCTCACGGGCCTCAAGCAAGACCGCTGGGACTTGGTGATTGCCTCGCACGGCATCACCGAAGAGCGTGCCAAGGCCGTCACCTTCGCCGCACCGCACTACTGCTCGGGCGGCATGGTGATTGCCATGGATGGGGCTATTCGCAGCGCCAAAGACTTGGGCGGCAAAATCGTCGCGGTGCAAACCGGCACCAGCTACTTGGAAAACGTGCAAAAAGTCGCCACCATCAAGGAAATGAAAAACTTTCCGACCGACGTTGATGCGCGCAGCGCCTTGGTGTCTAAGCGCGTCGATGCGTGGGTGACCGACCGCTTTGTCGCCAAAGAAGTCGCCGCTAAAAACCCCGACGCTGGCTTCAAGCTGGGCGAGATGGTGTTTATTGAGCAAATTGCCTCTGCCGTCACCAAGGGCAACACCGGCTTGGCCGACGCGTGGAACAAAGCGCTGGCCGCCACCATGGCCGATGGCAGCTACGCCGCCGTCTCGACCAAATACTTCAACGAAGACGTGCGCTGCCATTGAGCAGGGACGCTTGACGCCTTTACATGCTCATCGCACTTTGGCCGCACCACTGGAGCCGCCAGCAACGCAGCAATGCCACGCTGGTCGCCGCCCTGATTTTGATGGTGCTTGCGCTGGCCTTTTTAGGCCAGCTGTTGTCGTTTCTGCCCGAGCCAATTGGCTCGAACGCGCAGGCGTTTTCTGACGGTGCCCGCACCACGCTGTGGTTGACGCTGGTCAGTGGCAGCGTTGGTTTGGTGCTGGGCACCAGCGCGGCGTTGGGGCGCACTTCGCGCTGGCGCGCACTGCGCTGGATAGCGCGGTTTTACATCTGGGTCATTCGCGGCACGCCGCTGCTGGTGCAGATTTTGTTTGTCTACTTTGCCCTGCCGGTGCTGGTGCCGGGGCTTAATTTGCCCGACTTTGCCTCTGCCGTGGTGGCGCTGGGCCTGAACGTCGGTGCATACAACGCCGAAGCGGTGCGCGCCGGTCTGCTGGCGGTGCCGCGCGGCCAGACCGAAGCGGCGCGCGCGCTGGGGCTGGGGCGGATGCACGTGTTTATGGACGTGGTGTTTCCGCAGGCTTTCAAAATCTCACTGCCGCCGCTGGTCAGCAACTTTGTCGCGCTGCTGAAGGACTCGTCGCTGGCCTACGCCATTGGCGTGGTCGAGCTGACCAACGTTGGCAACCGCATCCAGTCGGCGACTTTTCAGCCGATTGCCACCCTCTCGACTGTGGCCGTCACCTATCTGCTGCTGACTACGCTGGTGACGCAAATTTCCAACGCCATCGAATACCGCTTTGACGTCGAAGGGCGCGGCCAATGAGCGCTATCCATCCCGCCCCAGCCGTCGCCACGCCCTGCATCGTGGCCGAAAAAGTTTGCAAATCGTTTGGCACGCACCAAGTGCTGCGCGACGTGTCAACGCACTTCAACAGCGGCGAGGTCACAGTCATCATCGGTGCCTCGGGTTCGGGCAAAAGCACGCTCTTGCGCGCCATCAACCGCTTGGAGCCGCACGACAGCGGCAGCATTCGCATTGATGGCGTTGAAGTTATCGACGACATCCAGACGCTGCAACGCCAGCGCTGCGAGGTCGGCATGGTGTTTCAGCAGTTCAACCTGTTTGGCCACCTGAGCGTGCTGGACAACATCACGCTGGCACCGCGGCGCATTCGGCGCACCCCGCGCGCCCAGGCCAACGAGCAAGCCATGGTGCTGCTGCGCCGCGTCGGTATGGACGCGCACGCACACAAGCACCCGTGGCAGCTCTCGGGCGGCCAGCAGCAGCGTGTGGCGATTGCCCGCGCGCTGGCCATGGCACCCAAGGTGATGCTGTTTGACGAGCCGACCAGCGCCCTCGACCCCGAAATGGTGCAGGAAGTGCTGGACGTGATGCGCGAACTGGCACGCGGCGGCATGACGATGATCGTCGTCACCCACGAAATGGGCTTTGCCCGCGAGGTGGGCGACCGGGTACTGTTTTTTGACCAAGGCCGCATCGCCCACGACGCGGCACCGTCCGACTTTTTCAACAACCCCGGCAGCGAGCGCATCCGCACCTTCATCGGCAAGCTGGGCGCTTAAACCGCACCCCGCCACTCCTGGCCCGACGCCTTCGCAGCGCCGGGCCTTATTTTTTGTCTGTTTTTTATGCGCCCTGAACGTCTTGGCCTGTGGGCCTTACTGCTTGTCACCATGGTTTGAGGGACTACTTTTCCGGCCATGAAACTGCTCTCGGGCCAGCTCGATGCGCTGCAAATCATCTGGCTGCGCTTTGCCATTGCCTTGCTGGTGCTAGGCCCGCTGTGGTGGGGAATGCGCCGCGACGAGCGCCGCTGGGGCGCGCTGCTGGGCGCGCTGCTGTTTTTGGCGTTTTGGCTGCAAATTGAAGGACTGGCGCGCACCAGCAGCAACCGCAACGCCTTTGTTACCGGGCTGAACGTGCTGGTGGTGCCGCTGTTGGCGATGCTGGCGCTGCGGCGGCGCTACGGCTGGCGTCTGTGGGCTGCTTGCGCCATGGCCTGCGCCGGCATGGTGTTGATGTTCCACGAGGACGCGCCGTGGAACTTTGGCGACACGCTGACGCTGATCAGCACGCTGTTTTATGCCATCTACATCTTGACGCTGGAGCAATGCGCGCAGCGCACCCAAGCGCGTCCGCTGCGTGCCACGCGCATGGCGGCGGTGCAGGCCAGCGTGATGTTTGCTGCCGCCAGCGTGCTGTTGCTGCTGCGCCCCGGCGGCATGGACTGGACGGCACAACTGGCCGAGCTGGGCACCCCGGCATGGACGGCGCTGATCTACCTGGGCTTGCTGGCCAGCGTGTTGGTGGTGACGCTGCAAACCTGGGGCCAGCAGCGTGTGGACGCCATGCGCAGCGCCATCGTCTTTGGCCTGGAGCCAGTGTTTGCCGCCCTGACCGCGTGGTTGATGCTGGGCGAGCGCATGGGCCTGGTGGCCATCAGCGGCGCGGCATTGGTGGTGGCGGCGCTGGTGTTCAGCCAAATGGAGCCGCCACGTGCCGCCAGCAGCACTATCAATACATGATCTGTTAGCGCACGTATTGATGCGCTTTCAGGTAGTTTTAATAGTGACAAAATGATGCTATGAGCCAAAAAAACACCCCCCCCACCGCCGCCAAGCGCCCAGCACCAGCGGGGGCCCCAGTGCCTACCGCTAAAACGACCAAAACTGCTACGCGCCCCCGCTCACGCCGGGCCAGCAGTGGAGACACTGTTCCTGTTTTAGATACCGCTGCGGTGGCGCGTTATGTACCGAAAAAGGCCACCTCGGTCGCACAACACAAGCAAATCGCCACTATTGCCGGGCTACTCGACAATGACAACCTGCCCCTCAAACAACGCGCCGCTGCCCTGCGTGCCACGTTAGGGGGGGCATCGGCAGACGATCTGGCCGTATTGCGCCAAATACTGTTCACCACAGAGACACCAGACCATCCCATCAACCTCAAAGGCCATCCCGATGAGGAGTTGGCCCACGACTGGCGCGAAGGCGGCTACCCCTACAAGCACCTGATGCGCCGCTCCACCTACGAGTCGCAAAAATACCAGTTACAGGTTGAACTGCTCAAATTGCAGGCATGGGTCAAAGAGACCGGCCAGCGGGTGGTTATTTTGTTTGAGGGCCGCGATGCCGCCGGCAAGGGCGGGGCCATCAAGCGCTTTATGGAGCATCTGAACCCGCGCGGTGCCCACGTGGTGGCCTTAGAAAAGCCCAGCGAGGTAGAACACGGCCAGTGGTATTTTCAGCGCTATATCCAGCACTTGCCTACTGCCGGCGAGATTGTCTTGTTTGACCGCAGTTGGTATAACCGCGCGGGCGTAGAACGGGTGATGGGCTTTTGTTCTGACCCCGAATACCATGAATTTATGCGCCAAGTACCCGAGTTTGAGCGCAATCTGGTGCGCAGTGGCATCCACGTCGTCAAGTTTTGGTTCTCGGTCAGCCAAGCCGAGCAGCGCCGCCGATTTAAAGAGCGCGAAGTGCATCCACTGAAGCAATGGAAACTCAGCCCGATTGACTTGGCCAGTCTGGATAAATGGAATGAGTACACCAGCGCCAAAGAGGCCATGTTTTTTGGCACCGATACCGCTGATTCTCCTTGGACGGTCGTCAAGAGTGATTGCAAAAAGCGCGCTCGCCTTAATGCAATGCGCTATGTGTTGCACAAACTGCCCTACACCAATAAAGACACGAAAGCCATCAGCAAACTCGATCCGTTTATTGTCGGTCGTGCCCATGTGGTCTACGAGCGCGGCGAGCAGCCCGGTTGCGTGCTTTGAGCTCCTGACCGGCCTGAACGCCACAGCTTTACGGTTTATTTTTGCGACTGGAACTATAGCTATAGATAAATGAGCGTGTAGCGCACGTATCTATTGGATTTCAGGCTGTTTAGGCACTGAAATCGTTTAAATACCTGCGCTAGCAGCTATCATTTTTTTAGTGGCTAGCTGTTGGCATCGTTCTCTTTGACCTTGAAGGCGTGTACCACGTGCTCTAGGTGCTCGGCCTGCTGTTGCAGGGATTGCGCCGCTGCTGCGGCTTGCTCCACCAAGGTTGCGTTTTGTTGGGTGACTTGGTTCATGTTGTCGATGGCATGACCCACACGCTCAATGCCGCTGCTCTGAGCGGCGCTGGCCGCCAAAATTTCGGCCATGGTGTCCGTCACGTGGCCAATACTGTCGACGATGTCGTTCATGGTGCTGCCGGCCTGCTGCACCAGACTGCTGCCCACGTCCACTTTGCTCACCGAGTCACTGATCAAGGCTTTGATCTCGTGCGCCGCATCTGCCGAGCGCTTGGCCAAGTTGCGTACTTCAGCGGCCACCACGGCAAAGCCACGGCCCTGTTCGCCGGCCCGTGCGGCCTCTACGGCAGCGTTCAGGGCCAAAATATTGGTCTGGAATGCAATGCCGTCAATGACAGAAATGATGTCCACAATGCGCTTACTGGAGGCATTGATGGAGGCCATGGTGTCAATCACCCCCGCCACCACTGTGCCGCCGCGCACCGCTACGTCCGAGGCCGACTGTGCAAGCTGATTAGCACGGCGTGCGTGGTCTGCATTTTGGTTGACTGCAGCAGTGACCTCGGCCATTGAGGCCGCCGTGTTTTCCAGCGTACTGGCCTGCTGTTCCGTGCGGCTGGACAAGTCCAGATTGCCACTGGCAATGTCATTGGAGGCGCTGAAGATGGTGTCGGTACCGATCCTGACTTGGCGCACCACTTTCTCCAGACCAGCGTTCATCTCCTTGATGGCCTGTTGCAGTTGGCCCATTTCGTTGTGTGAAGTCACTTGGACTTGTTGGGTCAGGTCGCCGCAAGCAATGCCTTTGGCGATCGTGATGCAATCCTCCAGCGGCCGCGTCACCACCCGGCGGATGAACGGATAAATCAATATCAGCACCGGAATGCAGGTCAGCAGCGCCATCAAAATGGACTTGATGCGCTGGTCGGCCAAGCTGGCGTTGACCTTGTCCAAAGACACCTTCATGCTGACAACCCCCAACACCGAACCCTCAGGCACCTGATGGCAGGTCGTGCAATCTTTGCCCAGCGAATTCTTTAATGCCAACGCGGGCCGCACAGAGCGCAGGTACTCGCCGTCCTGGTTGGATTCGACCTGCGAGAAAGCCTTGCCCGATTGCAATACTTGTTGCTCCAGCCCATCCGGTTTGGAATCGTCTTTTTCGGTACCCGCACCAAAAGTTTTGATGACGGCGTCACCACGCAAGACACGCACATCACGAATAGCACCCAAACTTTTGATCTGGTCCAGAAACACATCGCGCTGACCGACGGTGCCCGTCACCATCATGCCCGTAAGACCGGCCATAGTGACATCGTGCATGGTGCTAGAAAACTCAATCGCCTGATCCAGTGCCGCCTGCCGCGTAACATGGCCTTGCCAAATGATCACGCAAGTCCAAACTACCAGCAGCGCTGCACCAATCGTGCCCAGAAGCTGAATCCAAATTTTGTATTTAACAGTGTTCACAAATTCCCCTGGTAATAAAGCGGATCTCGCAGCCAATACACTTCTTCACTCAGTTTAAGCTGTGCTTGGTTTGATTTGGGGCTGGATGATGCCGCCTTTTTTTAACTAGGGTTTGTGCAGAGGAATGCCTGTCTGCAATGGGCCAGCCGCAGCCCAACGTGGGCGCAAACTTACTGTGTCGCTGATTCGGGCAGCATATCCACCACCTGGCGCGGCGTACCGATAGGCGATGAGGCCAGCCCTTTGCGCACCGACACTATGTCCTCTTCGCTCGGGTACTGGCCTAACAGCACATAGTCAAACACCCGCCGCGCAATGGGCGCGGCCACGCCAGCGCCCCAGCCAGCGTTTTCGACAATCACCGCCAGCGCAATTTGCGGATCGTTGACCGGGGCAAAGGCGATGTAGACGGCATGGTCGCGCTGATGCTCTTGCAGCTTGGCGCTGTTGTATTTGTCTTTTTGGCCAATCGTCACCGCCTGCGCTGTGCCAGTTTTACCGCCCGACAGATAGGGTGCGCCAGCAAATACCCGTGTCGAAGTGCCGTCTTGCGTTACGCCGACCATGGCTTTGCGCACCACTGCAATGTTTTCGGGCTTGTAGCCCAAATCGATGGGGGGATCGCGCGGCACTGGTTTCATCTCACGCGTAACGGCATCTTGGGTACCCAACAGCAGACGCGGCCGGTGTTTAATGCCGTTGTTGGCCAGCACCGCTGTGGCTTGCGCCAGTTGTAGCATGGTGAAAGTGTTGTAGCCCTGGCCAATGCCCAGCGAAATGGTTTCGCCAGCAAACCATTTTTTCTGCTCCGGGCGACGGTAGGCATTGCGCTTCCAAGCTTGGCTGGGCAGCACGCCGCGCACCTCACCGTTCACGTCAATGCCAGTGATCTGGCCAAAGCCAAACGGTGCCATAAAGTCGTGCATGGTGTCCACGCCCAACTCGTTGGCCAGCGAATAAAAGTAGACGTTGCTCGATTTGACGATCGCACGGTGCATATCCACCGGCCCCAGCGCACTGCCATGGCTGCGAAAGGTGTGGCCACCAAACGTCCAAGTACCGCCATCTTGAATCACTGTGCTGGCCGAGCGCTTGCCAGTTTCCAGCGCCGCCAGCGCCATAAACGGCTTGTAAGTGGAGCCTGGCGGATAAGTGCCGCGCAGTGCGCGGTTGATCAGGGGGCGATCGAGCGAAGTGTTCAGCGCCTGCCAGCTCTCGTGGTCAATGCCATCAACGAACAAGTTGGGGTCAAAGGTGGGTTTGCTGACAAAGGCCAACACCTCGCCATTTTTAGGGTTGATGGCCACCAGCGCACCCCGACGGTCGCCAAACAGGTCTTCGACCATTTTTTGCAGGCCAATATCGAGTGACAGCATCAGCGTGCTACCCGGCGTAGCGGCAAAGCCGCTCAAGCGGCGAATAGCACGTCCGCCAGCTGATGTTTCAAGCTGCTCCACACCGGTCATGCCGTGCAGCTGCGCTTCGTAGCTTTGTTCAATGCCGAGCTTGCCAATGTATTCGGTGCCACGGTAATTGGCCTCATCGTCGGCGTCTTGGATTTGTGTTTTTTCAATTTGATTGATGCGCCCAATGTAGCCAATAGCATGGCTGGCAACCTCACCCAATGGGTAGCTGCGAAACAGCCGCGCCTTCACATCAACGCCCGGAAAGCGGTAGCGCTGGGCGCTAAAGCGCGCCACTTCTTCATCGGTCAGGCGGGTGCGAATCGGCAGTGAATCAAAGTTGCGCGACTCGTCCTGCAAACGCTTAAAGCGACGCCGATCGCGCAGGTGAATGTCTACCACCTCGGCCAGATCGTCGATAGTTTCAGCAACGTTACCCACTTTGGAGGGCGTTATCTCTAGCGTGTAGGCGGCGTAATTAGTGGCCAACACCACGCCATTGCGGTCCAAAATCAAGCCCCGGTTGGGCACCACTGGAATCACTGCGGTACGGTTGCTCTCGGCCCGCTCAGACAGCTCGTCGTAGCGCACCACCTGCAAAAGCACCAGCCGCGCTACCACCAAGCCAAAAGCCAAAAAAACCACGATGCCGACCACAATGGCACGCAGGCGAAAACGTGCGGCATCGACCTCGGTATTGCGTAACTCCGTCATGGCTCAGGTCGTTGGCGCTGGGGAACGCACTCACAGCTCATAGGGGACGATTTTCATCTTTGTCTGGCGGACGCCGCTGCGGAGCCAGCAATATCCAGCCGACCAGCGGCCATAGCAAGGCTTCTAGCAGCGGTGCAGCCAGCAGCTCCCAGCCCGGAAACAGCCCGCCAGCGATCATCCGCACCAGCACTTGCAGCGCATGGACAGAGGCCAGCAGCGGAATCATGTGCAGCGCCTGCTCCCACGAACCAAACCACAACAAGCGTCGGCGCGCTTCGTGTACCCCAAACAGCAGTGCCGAATAGGCCAGTGCGTGCTGACCAAGCAGCGCCGATTGACTCACATCCATACACAGGCCAAGCACAAACCCCGCGCCAATGCCCACGCGCGAGGGTTGGTGTACGCCCCAAAACGCCAACAGCAGCATCAGCAGGTCAGGCATCCAGGGCAGACGCCCCAGTGGCAGCATATTGAGTGCCAGCCCAACAACCAGGCTCACAGCAATGAAAGCCGGGTTGACCGGCATCAGCAGCGGTTGCCCGCGCGGCATGATCATGGCGCGCTCCTTGGTAGCAGGGAATGCACCATTTTTATTTACGCTTTCCTTTTTTAAGCGGCACAACAGGCTCTGGTTGTGGGCGCACCGGCAGTTGTGGTGCCACTGATTTAAGCAGCATAACGTGGCGTGTGCCCTCTATTTGGGCGATAGGGCGGCAATAAATGCGTGCAAAGGCTGAATCGGCGCGGCGTTCAACGTGCAAGACACGCGCCACCGGTAGGCCAGGCGGATACACACCATCGAGGCCACTGGTGGTGAGTAAATCGTTCTCTTGCACGTCCGCATTGGCCGAGACAAAACGCAGCTCCATACCACCGCCGTGGCCGGTCACCGGATCGCCATAAGCCACACCGCGCGCACCCGTGCGGGCATTCAGTACCGGAATAGCTTGGTCGCGGTCGATCAACAGCGTGACCTCGCTCAGGTAGGGATAAATGCGCGTCACCTGACCAAAAACCCCGGACTCGTCCATGACGGGCGATCCCAATTCAACGCCGTGGTTTTCTCCCCGATCCACCACCACACGGCGGCTATAAAGGTCGGCGCTGTCATACAAAATTTGGGCCGCTTGGGCCGACGTCACCAGCCGATCGCGCAAATCAAGCAGTTTGCGTAAACGGGTATTTTCTTGCAGCAGTTGCTCGGTCTGGGCGGCACGCTCAGACATCAGCACCAGCGCTTGGCGCGCGCTAGAAGCCTCGTCCTGGGCCTGTTGTTGTGTTTGCAGATAGCCGGCACCTCGGCTTGTTATCTCAATCGGCTTGAGCATTAACCACTGCACCGGATACAGCGCCAGCGAAACAATGTGGCGCACCGGATCGGTGACTTTAAAGCGCGCATCAGCCACCATCAAAAACAGCGCTAACGCACTGCATAAGATAATTTTTGATACCGCCGAAGGCCCTTGTCGCAAAAACGAGGGCGTGCGTCGATCAAGCGTTCCTGCCGGTGGCATGGTGTGTACGCAAGAAAAAACAGGAAGGAGCTGTCATACAGCCTGCACCAGCAAGCCTAAACAAACGCGTCGCCAACTCACTCGCTGGTGAAGATGCCGACTGCGCGGTCCAGACTGCCCAGCGCAATGCCGCAGCCGCGCACCACGCAGGTCAGCGGGTCTTCGGCCACCAGTACGGGCAGGCCGGTTTCTTCGGACAACAGGCGGTCAAGGTCGCGCAGCAGTGCGCCACCACCCGTGAGCATCATGCCGCGCTCGGCAATGTCGGCACCCAGCTCGGGCGGGGTTTGCTCCAGCGCGTTTTTCACGGCAGAGACAATTTGGTTGAGCGGCTCGGTCAGCGCTTCGAGTACTTCGTTGCTAGAGATAGTGAAGCTGCGCGGTACGCCTTCGCTCAGGTTGCGGCCACGCACTTCCATCTCTCTGACTTCGGAGCCGGGGAAGGCGCTGCCGATGCGCTTTTTAATCGACTCGGCAGTGGGCTCGCCAATCAACATACCGTAGTTGCGGCGGATGTAGCTGATGATGGCCTCGTCAAACTTGTCACCACCGACGCGCACGCTGCCTTTGTAGACCATGCCACCCAAGCTGATAACGCCCACTTCAGTAGTGCCGCCACCAATATCGACCACCATTGAGCCGGACGCTTCCGACACCGGCAAGCCCGCGCCAATGCCGGCCGCCATGGGCTCTTCAATCAAATAGACAGCGGTAGCGCCAGCAGCTTCAGCCGCATCTTTAATAGCGCGGCGCTCAACTTGCGTCGAGCCGCAGGGCACACAAATGATGATGCGCGGGCTGGGCGTGAGCAAATTGCGCGGATGCACCATGCGGATGAACTGCTTGATCATCTGCTCGGTGATGACGAAATCGGCAATCACGCCATCCTTCATCGGGCGAATAGCTTCGATGTTGCCGGGCACTTTGCCCAGCATGGCTTTGGCTTCTCGGCCCACGGCTTGAATCACCTTTTTGCCGTGCGGGCCGCCTTCATGGCGAATCGCAACGACAGAAGGTTCATCCAGCACAATGCCCTTGTCGCGGGCGTAAATCAGGGTGTTAGCGGTGCCAAGGTCAATGGCCAGATCGGTGGAGAAATACCGACGGAAAACTCCGAACATTCAAAAATCCTCTCGGGCACAGCATGCGCTTCGGCCTGCCATCGCCGGGTTTAGGGTGCCAAACGGGCTCTTTTTCGCACAATGACGGGCGTCGTCGAGGGTACTGCGGCAAAGGCGGGATAATACCGCATCCCCTGTGAATAACTTTGTCGCTCTTGCGCCAGATCACAGTTTTACATCCCGTTTCCGACGCATCTTTTCCACTATGGCATTGACTTCTCAGGATATTGATCGCCTTGCCCATTTGGCACGGCTCGAACTCAGCACCGACGAGAGCGCGCATATGCTCCAGCACCTCAATGGTTTTTTTGCCACTGTTGAGCATATGCGCGGCGTCGACACCACCGGCATCACGCCGCTGTCCCACCCCGTTGCTACCATCCAAAACATCGCGCTGCGCCTGCGCGCCGACATTGCCAGCGAACCCGACCAGCGCGATGCCAACCAACGCAGCGCCCCAGCTGTCGAGCGTGGCTTGTTTTTGGTTCCCAAAGTGATTGAATAAGCAAGGCCGCCTGCATGACGCTCTCCACCACCCCTTTGCACGACCTGAGCCTGACCGCACTGGCTGCTGCCCTGCGCCAGCGTGACATTAGCGCCACTGAAGCCGCGCAGCATTTCCTCGCCCGCGCCCACCGCCACGCCGACTTGGGTGCCTACGTTGCACTGAACGAAGCCGCCACACTGGCCCAAGCCGCTGCTGCCGAGGTCCGCTTGGCAGCGGGCACGGCAGGCACACTTGAAGGTGTGCCGCTGGCGCACAAAGACATCTTCGTGACGCGCGACTTTGCAACTACCGCCGGCTCGCGTATGTTGGTCGGCTACCTATCGCCGTTTGATGCCACCGTAGTCACCCGGCTAGCGGCGGCTGGCGCGGTGACGCTGGGCAAGCTCAACTGCGACGAGTTCGCTATGGGTTCAGCCAACGAAAACTCTGCCGTGGCCCCCGTCGGCTTTGACGCCCCAGCCCCGGTGCGCAACCCGTGGAACTGCGACCATGTACCCGGTGGATCCTCGGGCGGCAGCGCTGTGGCCGTAGCCGCGCGCCTGGTCCCCGGCGCCACCGGCACCGACACCGGCGGCTCGATTCGCCAACCGGCCAGTTTTTGCGGCATCACCGGCATCAAGCCAACCTATGGCCGGGTGTCGCGCTACGGCATGGTGGCGTTTGCCTCTAGCCTCGACCAAGCCGGGCCGATGGCGCGCAGCGCCGAAGACTGCGCGCTGCTGCTGTCCACCCTGTGCGGCCCCGACCCAGACCGCGACTCGACCTCGCTGGATATGCCTGCCGAAGACTTTTCGCGCGCATTGAACGACCGCTTGGACGGCTTGCGTATCGGCGTCCCAAAAGAATTTTTTGGCGATGGCCTGGCGTCCGATGTGCGCGCTGCGGTGGATGCTGCTCTGAGCGAATACGAAAAGCTCGGTGCCCGACTGGTGCCAATCAGCCTGCCACGTACCGAGCTGTCAATTCCGGTCTACTACATCATTGCCCCGGCAGAGGCCAGCTCTAACCTGAGCCGCTTTGATGGCGTGAAATTTGGCCATCGCGCGCAAAATTTCACTGACCTTGAAGATATGTACAAAAAGACCCGCGCCGAAGGTTTCGGCCCCGAGGTCAAGCGCCGCATCATGACCGGCACCTATGTGCTCTCGCACGGCTACTACGACGCGTACTACCTGCAAGCGCAAAAAATTCGCCGCATGATTGCCGACGACTTCCAGCAAGCATTTAAAGACTGCGACCTGATCGCTGGCCCAGTCGCCCCCACCGTGGCAAGAAAACTCGGCGAAAGCGGCAGCGATCCGCTGGCCGACTACTTGGCTGACATTTACACCCTGCCGGCATCGCTGGCTGGCCTGCCCGGCATGAGCCTGCCAGCCGGTTTTGGCGCGGACGGTCTGCCCGTTGGCCTGCAGCTGATTGGCAACTATTTTTCTGAAGCACGTTTGCTGGGCGTCGCGCACCGCTTTCAACAGGCGACGGACTTTCATTTGCGGGCACCGAGCGGAATTTGAGAGAAACGCACCAGTGGGCGATGACTACCAAGATGCAGCAGTTCGGCACCTCGATGATGCCGAACTGCTATTCACGCAATTGCCGTCCAGATTAGCCAATGCCAGCCATTTGTTTGGCCTTTCGACCGAGTGCTCTTTGAAGGCAATTGCTCGCCAATCCAACCCAGAAGCAATATTTCGTGGGCGTAAAGGCCATATACCTGATCTCTTTACCGAATTACTCCATATAGCACCAAGCAGCGTAGGAAACGCTCAACTGGCCATGTATATCAAGGGACTGGCACCATTATTTTCTTCTTGGAGAGTAGAGCAACGCTATGCACCGCGATCCGAGTTTTATATAGATGTCGTGAGTCAACAACAAATTGGTGCCCAAAACTCAAAAAAACTCATGGTTAATTTTTTGGCAGGATTGCTATGAACGATATAGATCAACTGCTTGGATGGGAAACGGTAGAGCAGCAATTGGTACATCTGCTTGAAAAAAAATCTCCGTTACATCAAGATTTGCACCAACTCGTCGCAGGTGAAGCATTGATTGTGGTTCGCAATTGGTACGGTCAACTGATATTGCTGCTGCCCTGCACACGGGCAAAACTGGGCCGCTCTCAATGCCAACCGTTGCTGATTAAACTCCAGCAAGCGGCTGGTGCGTTGGCGTTATCGCCATGGGTAATGTGCAGGGACGAATTGTTCTCTGCATCCGATTATTGGAGCGATCCAGCGCTGCTGCCTCTACTGGATGCCGATCAAAGCGAGTCTGGATTGCAATTGCAATTGCTGGAGCGGCAAGACAAAGAAAGTGACTGGCTGTCGCCGGTGACCGATGATGCCAGCGCTACCCCAAAGGCCCAGCGCTGTGTGTTTTACAGCGTCAAAGGGGGCGTTGGGCGCAGCTCGGCATTGACCATGCTGGCGATTGAGTTGGCCCGGCATGGCAAACGAGTTTTGGTGGTTGATGGCGACTTTGAATCGCCAGGTTTGTCTTCAAGTTTGCTGCCTGCCGGCGATGGACAACCGGACTATGGAGTCGTCGATTGGCTGACGGCCCAAGCCCTTGGAGCCGATCAGGCGGCGCTCAATCGCATGGCTTTAGCGTCGGTGGTCGAATCGAGCCCACTGAACGCGAAACTAGGGCTTCTGGGCAAAATACAGGTGGCACCAGCATACGGGCAAAAGACAGAGGCCTACGTCTCTAAATTGGCGCGTATTTACCGGCAAAGCCCAGCAGGAGAGGCCTACGCCCTGCGGCTGAACTACTTCTTGCAGGCAGTTGAGTCTGAGCACAAAATCGACGTCACCTTGTTCGATTGCCGTGCCGGCATTGACGATACGGCGGCGGTAGCGGTAACGCAATTGCGGGCTGATATTTCGTTTTTGTTTGCCATTGGTACTACGCAAACTTGGGACTCCTATCGGTTATTGTTTAAACACCTGCGGCGCAACCCTAAACTGTTTTCGATCGATGACGAGGAAAGCTGGAATTTGCGCCAAAGTTTGCGTGTTGTGTCTGCATTGACACCACAAGAATCTGGTGCCTACGTCGATTATTTCGAGAAACTACAAAGCAGCGCCTACGAGACCTTCAGCGCCATTTACGACGAAGACGATGGCGAAAATTTTGGTGTATTTTTTGCCCCTGCACCCAGTGATGAAGATGCCCCCCACTTTCCGATGCGCGTGATGTGGAACGAAGCACTGCGTGCCTTCAATCCCTTGGCGCAACCTGAATTGCTCAACGCTTCAATGGTTCGTGCCGGATTTGAAGATTTTTTGCAGAAAGCCATTGCACTTCTTGGAGTCCAAGATGAGCACATCGTCTGAATTTCAAACATTCGCCTCTCCAGCATTGAGCGAATCGCAGCGCCGACGCTTGCGTGAGCAAATTTATAAAACATTTCAGAATGCGGCCACTGATGGCAGCCTGACCCATTGGGCAGATGTTTACATTCCAGAAAATCATCTTCAAGCGCTGGATCCGCGCCGCATGGTGGTTGAAGGGATGCGCGGCACAGGCAAATCATTTTGGACTGGCGTGCTCACCCAACCCCTACTGCGCGAGGCACTACAAAAACAGCCGATTGGCTTCGATCTTAAGGAAGCATTGGCAGGCATCGCTGAGAGCCACGCAATAGCTATCGACGGGGGAGCAGGCACTGCTGCCGGCAGTTTTCCCAACCACAGCGAATTGCCCAAATTACTCCAACTTGAAGGGGTGACGCCTGAAACCATTTGGCGTGTCGCCACACTGCGCCTCTTTCCCATTGACCCCGCGCTGGGTCTGCCGTTGTCTAACGATCCCTACGATCCTTGGGGTCTGCCTATTGCATGGGCAGGACAACACCCCGAGCGCCTTGTCCGCGCCATAGAGATGCTAGATCTGCGCTGGGCAGCCACCGGTAAATCTGCCTTGGTAGTATTTGATGCCGTGGATCGGGTCTCCCGTGATCTCACTGAAGTCGAGCGTATGGCAGCAGGACTACTGCGCTTTATGCTCGACTTGCGCTTTGCTAAAGGGCTGCGCATCAAGGCCTTTTTTCGTGAAGACGTGCTGACCAAAGCGGGCGCTTCAGTCGTCGATGGATCCAAGCTGCTTAATCAACGGGCCAAACTGCATTGGGAGCAGGCAGATCTGTACGGGCTTGCGTTTTACCGTTTGGCACAGAGTTCTAATTATTTCAGGGACCAGTTCAAGAAACTCGTGGGTTTCACATGGAAAAAAGATCCTTGGCAGCGCTACCAATGCGACAAAGCCAGCGACCCCCAAGTACAAAAAATGGTGTGGCACGCACTGGCTGGCAACTACATGGGCAAAACTGCGACCAGGGGATACGCTTACCCCTATATTTTTAACCACCTGAGCGATGGCTGGGGGCGGGTTGCTCCGCGTGCCTTTTTGATCGCTTTGGGCGAAGCAGCACAATCTGCCGAAAGAATTTATGCTGATAAGCCCTACGTGATTTACCACGAGGCCATCAAAGATGGGGTTCGCGAAGCCAGTCAAGCCCGCGTGAAAGAGCTAGAAGAAGATTACGTTTGGATAGCGCCCGCTTTGCAATGTATCAAGCGAGAGCAAAAAACGGTGCCGATAGATCGCACCGTACTAGAAGCCATTTGGCTGCAGGATGATGCAGAAGTTTTGCGTCAGATAGAAGCACTGCGCGACAAGGCACTGATTCCTTGGCGCAAGGACGCTTCAAACCACGAAAAAATAGACGCCCTTTACAACACCCTTGTCGGTATCGGCGTCTTGCAATCACGTTTAAAAAATGGCAATGAACGTGTCGAATTACCCGACATTTATCGATTAGCTTACAAAATCGGCCGCTGCGGTGGCATCTCAACCAAAAAAAGACCATGACCGCCAAACTCATCCACGGCTACGAAGTCGTTATCGGCTTTGAAACCCACACTCAGCTGGCCACGCACAGCAAAATTTTCAGCCGTGCCAGCACGGCCTTTGGAGCCGAGCCCAACACACAGGCCTGCGCCGTTGACTTGGCCCTGCCCGGCACGCTGCCGGTGATGAACCGCGAGGCTGTCACCTGCGCTATCAAATTGGGACTGGCACTGGGCTCCACCATTGCGCCAGAGAGCATTTTTGCCCGCAAAAATTACTTCTACCCCGACTTGCCCAAAGGCTACCAAATCAGCCAGTTTGAGATTCCGGTGGTGCAGGGCGGCGAGTTGTCGTTCTTGCTGGGTGAAGAGAAAAAAACCGTGCGCTTGGTGCGCGCGCATCTGGAAGAAGACGCAGGCAAGTCACTGCACGAAGACGCGACACTCGGCGGCGGCGGCCAGTCTGGCATTGACCTGAACCGCGCTGGCACGCCGCTGCTAGAAATCGTCACCGAGCCCGATATGCGCTCCAGCGAAGAAGCCGTGGCCTACGCCAAAGAGCTGCACAAGCTGGTCACCTGGATTGGCATTTGCGACGGCAATATGCAAGAGGGGTCGTTCCGCTGCGACGCCAACGTCTCGGTCAGAAAGCCCGGCACCGAACTGGGCACACGGCGCGAAATCAAAAACCTCAACAGCTTCAAAAATATGCAGCAGGCAATGGATTACGAGATTCGCTGGCAGATTGAAGAGCTGGAGGATGGCCGCGCCATCCAGCAAGCCACGGTGCTGTTCAACCCGGACACTGGCGAAACCCGCGCCATGCGCAGCAAAGAAGACGCGGCCGATTACCGCTACTTTCCCGACCCCGACCTGCCGCCGCTGGTGATAGCGAGCGACTGGGTCGAGCGCGTGCGCGCCGACATGGCCGAGCTGCCGCGCGTCATGGCAGCGCGTTTTGTGCAGGACTATGCCCTGCCCGAATACGATGCCACCCTCCTGACGCAAAGCAAAGCCATGGCGGCCTACTTTGAGGCGGCGGCACAAGCCAGCGGCCAAGCCAAGCTGGTCAGCAACTGGGTGATGGGCGAAGTCTCGCGCCGACTCAATCTGCAAGACGCTGGCACAGAAACCGGTATTGCAGCCGCCCCGGTCAACGCCGCGCAACTGGCGCAGATGGTGGCGCGCATTGCCGACGGCACCATCAGCAACGCGGCGGCGCGCCAAGTGTTTGAAGCGCTGTGGAGTGGCGAAGCCAGCGATGTCGATGCCGTCATCGAGGCCAAGGGCTTGAAGCAAATGAACGACAGCGGCGCACTCGAAAAAATTGTCGATGAGGTGATTGCTGCCAACTCCGGCAACGTCGAGCAGGTCAAAGCCGGCAAGGACAAAGCCTTCAACGCGCTGGTCGGCCAAATCATGAAGGCCAGCAAAGGCAAGGCCAACCCACAGCAAGCCACCGACTTGTTGCGTGCGCGTTTGGGCGCTTAAGTCGGGCTTGTCGGGTTTGTCGGGTTACGCTGCGCCAGCCTGACCTACCAGCGGCCCAGCGACCAAGCTATGTCTCCCAACGCCAACGCATTACCCCATACAAACCCGCGCCCAGCACCAAGCCGATAGCGGCCAGGCCCAGCGCCCAGTTAAAGCCTTGTGCGGGCGAGGCGGCCTGCGTCAGCAGCCACGCCACCAGCGGCGGGCCAGCGATTTGGCCGATGCCGTACAGCGCCGTCAGCAGGCCAGTAAAGCTGGCACCGGCTGCAGGCCATTGGCGGCGCGCTTCGTACAACGCAAAAAAAGTGATGGCCGTGAACGGTATTCCGAGCAGCAAACTGCCCAGCGCAAAGCCGGTGCGCCCCGGCCAGACCATGCCCAGCACGATGGCACCGGCTTGCATCAAATAGGCAATCCCCAGCAGCACGCGCCGGTCGCGCGCAGCCGAAATGCGCGTGGACAACAGCGCGCCCAGCGCCACGCCCACACCAAACAGCGGCCAGAACAAATCTGGCCAGACTGAGCCGGGCGGCAGCGCGGCACGCGCAATCACCGGCAAAAAAGTGGCGGTGATGATGTAGCCAAAACCTGCCAGCCCATAGGCCAGCGCCAGCAAACTGCGCTGCGCCAGCGGCCCCGGTGCGGCCATGTCCAGCGCGCCAGCAGCCTGCGGTGCAGCAGCGCCCACGCGCCAATGAAACGACGGCCACACCGCCGCGCTGATGCCAATGGCCAGCACGGCAAACACCGCCCAGCCAGTCGCTGCCGTCCAACCTGCCGCCACCATGGCGCTGGCCGACACGCCAGTCAGCACAATGCCCAGCCCCGGCCCGCAAAAAATCAAGCCGCCCAAGGCCGGCTGGCCCAATTCCATCAAGCGCCCCATGCACCAGTTGGTGGTGCCCAAAAACACCAAGGCGCTGGCCACGCCAGCGCCAAAGCGCAGCAGCGGCCACAGCAGCGGCCAGGGCAGCACTAGGCCCGCCGTCAGCAACACCGTGGCGACCAAGCCGCCGCGCACCAGCAGCGCATGGCCGGGCATCGGGCCCCAGCGCCGCCCCAGCCACGGCAGCGACATGAACAACAGCGCGCCGACCAGGTAGCCAAAGTAGTTGGCCGTGGCCAGCCAGCTGCCGGTGGCAATATCAACCACGCCGTCGTGCAACATCATCGGCAGCAGCGGCGTGAAGGCAAAGCGGCCAATGCCCATGGCGACCGCCAGCGCGGCCATACCAGCCCAAGCGATGTGCAAAGCCTGCGTGGCTGAGAGGTTGGCGGGGTCGCCAGCGTCCGAAGAGGCGTCGGTAGGGGAGGAGTCCATAAAAAAAGTGGAAATAGAAAAAATTGCCAGACCAAGAAGCGCCCTTTATCATCTTGATAAAAGAACGTAATTTATCTATCCATCTTAATTCAAGATAGCAAAGGCACCCATTGGACTTTGTCGCATTAGAGATTTTTTGCGCGGTGGCGGCGGAGGGCAGCGTGACACGGGCGGCCCAGCGCTTGCAACGCGTGCAGTCCAACGTCACCACGCGCGTGCGCCAACTGGAAGACGCTGTGGGCTGCACGCTGTTTCTGCGCGAAGGCAAACGCATGGCGCTGACGCCCGAGGGGCACACCTTGTTGGCCTACGCCCAGCGGCTGCTGGCGCTGGCCGAAGAGGCACGCCAAGCGCTGCAGCCGTCGCAGCCGCAGGGCCGACTGCGCTTGGGCGCTATGGAAAGCACCGCCGCCAGCCGCCTGCCCGGGCCGCTGGCGCGCTTTCATGGGCAGTGGCCCGGTGTGGCGCTGGAGCTGTCAACCGGCGCGTCGCAAGACTTGCTGGACCGCCTGCGCGCCCACACGCTGGACGCGGTGCTGATTGCCTGGCCCCCTGGCCAGCCCAGCGACCCGGCTTTAGACGCCGTGCCAGTGTTTTGTGAAGAGCTGCTGCTGGCGCTGCCCGCCGATCACCCGCCCATCAGCGGGCCGCAGGACGTGCAGCCGGGCACCTTGGCGGCGTTTGAGCGCGGCTGCAGCTACCGGCACATTGCCCAGCAGTGGCTGGCAGCGCGCACACCGCCGTTGCAGTGGCTGGAATTGGGCTCTTACCACGCCATCTTGGCCTGCGTGGCGGCGGGCAACTGCGTCGGCGTGGTGCCGCGCTCGGTGCTGGAGCTGGCGCGCACGCCGCCCGCGCTGCATTTGCACCCACTGCAATCGGTAGACACCTTGCTGGTGCGCCGCGCGGGCTACCGCTCGGCGGCGCTGGAGGTGCTGCAACAAATTTTGCTTGTCAATAATGTGAGCACATAGCGCACGTATTTATTGACTTTCAATATGTTTTAGTATTGAAAGCCATGCATATCAAGCGCTTGCAGCTATTGTTTTTACAGTCCTTTGGCTGATTTTGAAGGAAACCCCTATGCCAACCTCTTTTTTGCGCACTCTTTCGCTGCGCCTGCCTATCGTCCAAGGCCCGATGACCGGCTCTGACACCCCGGCGCTGGCCGCGGCGGTGTCGGGCGCTGGCGGCTTGGGGATGCTGGGCGCGGGAATGCTCTCGGCCGCAGCCATTGCCGACGCTGCGGCCGAGGTGCGCCGTCGCACCGATCGGCCGTTTGGCATCAACCTGTTTGTGCAAAACACGCCAACGCCAGACGCCGCCACGGTGGCCGAGGCGCTGGCACATTTGGCACCGCTGTACACCGAACTGGGCCTGCAACCGGCCGTGCCAATGCGCTGGTGCGAAGACTTTGGCGCGCAGTTTGAGGCGGTATTGGCCGCGCGCCCGGCGGTGGCCAGCTTTACTTTTGGCATTCTGGACGCCGCCGCCGTGGCGCGGCTGCAAGGGGTGGGCTGCTGCGTTATGGGCACCGCCACCACCGTGGCCGAGGCGCTGGCCTGGGCCACGGTCGGGGCCAACGCGGTCTGTGTCTCAGGCATGGAGGCTGGCGGCCACCGGGGCAGTTTTTTGGGCGACTTTACGGCGTCGATGGTCGGCACGCTGGCACTGGTGCCCGCCTGTGTCGATGCGCTGCGGCCGCACAGCGTGGCCGTGATCGCTGCGGGTGCCATCATGGACGGGCGCGGTATTGCCGCCGTCCAAGCGCTGGGAGCCGAGGCGGCGCAGATGGGCACAGCCTTTTTAGTCTGCCCAGAATCGGCCATTGGCAGCGCCTACCGCCAAGCGCTGGCCCACGCCAGCGCCACCGACACGCGCACCACGCGCGTTTTTTCTGGCCGCCCGGCGCGCGCCATCGTCAACCGCATGGCCCAGCAGTTGGCCCCGCTGGAGGCCAGCGTGCCAGCCTATCCGGTGCAAAACGCTTTGACCGGCCCGCTGCGCCGCGCAGCCGCCCAAGCCGGTCGGGCTGACTATTTGTCGATGTGGGCTGGCCAAGGCGTGGCGGCAGCGCGGCCACTGCCCGCCGCAGCGCTGGTGGCGCTGCTGGAGCAAGAGTGGCGCGCGGCCTGTGCGGGGTTGGCCAGGGCAAGCTAGCGCCGCCCTACAATTTCGCACCTATGCATAGATCGCACATCGTTGGGCCCACGGCCATGTTCTGGGGGCTGGTGGTGTTTATGCCGGTCGGTGTTACCTATCTCTCGGCCATTTTGTTGCTGCTGGCGCTGTTGGGCGCAGGCGGTTGGCGCGAGCGCATCGCCCGGCTGCGCGCCAGCCCGCTGTGGTGGCCAGTCATGGCCTATGTGGCGTGGACGCTGCTGGTGCTGACCACCCAGCCACATTACCCACAAACTGCCTCCAACCTGGCGCACGGCCTGCGCATTGCGCTCACTATTTTGATGGCTTTGGCGCTGACGCGCACCGAGGCGATGTGGGCACTGCGCGGCTTTGTGCTGATGGCCTTGGTCAATATGGGGCTGATTGCGCTGTACTACAGCGTCGGCTTTCCGCTGCTGGAGCCGTGGCGCGCGGTGCTGGTGTTGATTGGCAACAAGTCAATCAGCAATGCACTGCTGTTGACCATTTTTGGCACCAGCGCCGCTATGTACGGCCTGTCGCAACTGCACGCTTGCCGCCCCGGGCGGGCGCTGCTGGCCTTGGCGGCCACGCTGGCGGTGCTGGCCATCATTACGCTGACGCTGCCCTCGCGCACCTCGCAGCTGGCGCTGTTGTTGGCGCTGGCTGGGGCCTGTCTGCACCGCTGGCGCGGGCAGCCCAAGAGGTTATTGCCGGTACTGGCGCTGGGTGTACTGGCGGTGGCCGGTTTGTCGCAAATACCCGCCGTGCAGCAAAGTTTTCAACTGGGACTGAGCGAAGTGGCAGCGGCGCAAGCCGGTACGGTGTCAGAAGGCAGTTGGGTGGTGCGCTATTACATGTACCGCGACACAGCGCAAATGATCATCGACAAGCCGCTGACCGGTTGGGGCATTGGCGGCTGGACGCAGCAATGGCACGCGCGCGCCCCAGCACTGCTGGCTGACTACAACATGCCGCACAACGATTTTTTATGGATGGGCGCACAAGCGGGTTTACCGGGCCTGCTGTGCCTGCTGTCGATTTTGCTGACCGGCGTTTGGCAATCTTGGCGCAGGCCCGATATGACCGGGCGCTTGGCACTGGCAGCGACGCTGATTGCACTGGCCGCCACCAGCCTGAACTCGGCGCTGCGCGATGCGCAAATTGGACTGAGTTTGCTGTGGGTGGTGGCGCTGTACCTGCGCCTGACGCAAGAAGCGCCAGATGCAGCGCCTTGGCGCGACCTGTGGCCTAAGCGCCAACAGGCATCAGCGCCCAAGCTTCCACCGGTTTTTTAGTGCCCGGCCGACAGCGTCTCGCCCGCCTTCAAGCGGTACACCGTGCCGCAGTACGGGCATTTGGCCTCGCCCTCGTGTGCCACGTCTAGGTACACCTTGGGGTGGCTGTTCCACAGCTTCATGTCGGCCTTGGGATTGGGACAGAAAACGCCGCCTTGACCATTCAGGTCTTTGGCGAGTAATTCAATAACGCTAGAGGACATGGTTTAGACCTTGGTGAGCCAATGGGCGTACTTGGGGTTGCGGCCATTGACGATGTCAAAGAACGCACTTTGGATTTTTTCAGTGAGCGGGCCAC
>CAIRYF010000453.1 GCA_903882725.1 uncultured Simplicispira sp. | reverse complement strand
GGCTACGCCAGGCCTTGCTCAATCTGGCCGGCAATGCGGTCAAATTCACCGATACAGGCACTATCCGCCTGCACGCCATGGTGGTGCAAGACAGCGCCAATGCGTTGAAGCTGCGCTTTGAAGTGCAGGACAGCGGCATCGGCGTGGCGCCCGAACAGTTGAGCCGTTTGTTCGAGGCCTTTGAACAAGCCGACACCTCGACCACACGCAAGTACGGCGGCACCGGGCTCGGCCTTGTCATTACCCAACGGATTGCCATGCTGATGGATGGCGAAGCCGGCGCCGACAGCACGCCAGGTGTGGGCAGTACTTTCTGGTTCACCGCCTGCCTGCAGCATGGCCAGGGTGTTGCACCGGTTGGTGTGTCGGGGGCGGCCACAGATGCGCAGACACAGTTGCGCCAACGCTATGGTGGCGCCAGCGTTTTGCTGGCCGAAGACAATGCCATCAACTGCGAGGTGGCTGTGGAACTTCTGCAGGGCGTAGGCTTGCGCGTGGACACGGCGGTTGATGGCCGTGAGGCGCTGGCCAAGGCACAGGCAAATCCGTACGACCTGATTCTGATGGACATGCAAATGCCCGAGATGAGTGGCATCGAGGCCACTCGCGCCATCCGGACGCTGGCGGGCTGGGAGAGCAAGCCAATTCTGGCCATGACCGCCAACGTCTTCATGGAGGACCGGACGGCCTGCATCAACGCCGGCATGAACGATTTCATCGCCAAACCGGTTGAACCAGACTTGCTTTACGCCACCTTGCTGAAGTGGCTGCCAGCACGTACGACCACCACAGGGGAGGCCACGGCACCGGTGGACTTGGTTGCGCCTTCTCAGAACGCGCATCCCGGCGTTACACGCGCACTGGAGCGGTTGGCCTCCCTGCCCGGTATTTCGGTCTCGCAAGGCTTGCGCGTACTGATGGGCAACGGGGTCAAGTATTGCGACATGTTGCGCCGTTTTTCCCAGTCACATGCGCAGGAATTGCAGGCGTTGCGCACTGCGCTAGTCGAGCATGACACCGGGACTGCGCTACAGATTTCCCACCGCATCAAAGGTGCTGCGGCAACCCTGGGACTGGTACAAATTGCAGCGCACGCCGCACGCATCGAGCACGGCATGCGCCTGCCGCCAGACGCTGTTGGTGCCACTGCTGACTTTGAATCGGATCTCCAAGCCATGCAACTGGCGGTAGTGGAAGTTGCCGACAGTTTGCCGGACGCGGCGGCGACAGAGCCAGAGGCGTTGGCGTTGGCGTACGCTGTGGACCATCCAATGGCGGGACGTGCCGTGTTGGCAGCACTGGAACAGCTGCTGGCGTGCAACGATGCTGAGGCCATTGCGCTCGCCGAGGCCAATCAGGCCTTGCTGCGCAGCGTACTGGGCGAAGCAGCAGACGATGTCATTAAAAAGGTGCAGCAGTTTAATTTCGAGGCAGCAATGGAGGCCTTGCATGCTGTGTCACAAAGTCAGGCCTGAGGCGAGCTGGTCACACCCGGGCGAAAATCTTCGAGTCTTCCATTAATTCGGTAACGTCGCCCAATGAGGCTATCACCTCTTCAAGCGTGCCCCCCAGGCGCTGCACGACAGCGGCAGAAAACGGTTCAACGAAACGATTGCCGCCGAAGCCGATACTGAGCTTCTTGCTGATCTGGTTGGCTGCAAAGACACAAGCCACCATGTCATTGTCCAGTTGTTGGTCACCATTCTGGCACCGAATAGCGGCCACCAAGCGGGGGGCAAAATGCCACTTTTCGACCAACATGGCCCCCACTACGGCATGGTCAACTCCGACAACGGTGCGCAAGGCGTGGTGCAATGAAGTGCCATGCCATTGGCTGTATTCCAAAGCTTTGCGGAATTCCTGGGGCATGGACTTTGCAAAAACTATTTTTCCAAAATCATGCAGCAGGCCTGCCACAAAGCAGTCCATGGGGTCTGCATCGCCAACACGTTGGGCCAGTTTTCTGGCAATGGCCGCCGTCGCCAGGGAATGCAAAAGATACTGTTGGCTGTCGAACCCCCCCATGTTGACCATGGGAAGAACCCCGATAGCGGCGATTCCCAACGCAATGTTCTTAATGGTGTTGATTCCCAGGTACACGACGGCGTGGCTGATGGATGTCACCGGCGCAGGCATGCTGTAGTGCGCGGAGTTGACCACCTTCAGCACCTTGACGGTCATCAAAGGGTCTTGTTCAATGACATGAATCAACTCTTTTGGTGAGCAATCCATATCGCGGGTCATCGTCAGGATGCGCTGCACGCTGTGTGGAAAGCCAGGCATCGATTCAATCGCCTTGGCTAGTTTTTCAGCAAGTTCGGGGTTCATAAGCATTGATTGTCCGGCACTTCTTGCGGGCACGCCAACCGCTGCGCGTACAGGGTCGCCAACGCTGACTTGCGCGGCGGTGAAGACCTCGCAAAGCACAGTCGGAATACAAATCCGTATGCGTCACCAACATGAAAAGGTGACCTGAATACAGCTTTACAGACTAGGGTAAACACCGACAAAAATGGCTGG